>JAZKYW010000022.1:0-6665 GCA_045612325.1 Candidatus Limiplasma sp.
CTGACTCCCGCTGAGACCATGCCTGCTATGATCGAATTCTTCAGGAACAAGGGCATCTCCGCTCTGGGCATCGGCTGCTTCGGCCCCGTGGACCTGGACAAGAAGTCCCCCACCTACGGCTATATCACCTCCACCCCCAAGCTGGCGTGGAAGGATTATCCCCTGCTGGAGAAGCTGCTGGATGGCCGTGATATCCCCGCCGGCATCGATACCGACGTAAACGCTGCCATCATTGCCGAGGCTGAGCAGGGCGCTGCCCGCGGCTGCCAGAATGCCGTATATGTGACCATCGGCACCGGCGTAGGCGGCGGTGTGCTTTCCAACGGCAAGACCGTGCACGGCCTGCTGCACCCCGAAGTGGGTCATGCCCTGCTGGTTCCCCATCCCGATGATCCCAATCCCCGCGGCGTATGCCCCTACCATGCCGGCTGCATCGAAGGCCTGGCTGCCGGCCCCGCCATCGGCGCGCGCGTAACGGGCGATGCCAAGGACCTGCCCGACGATCATCCCACCTTTGCCATCGAGGCCTACTATCTGGCCCAGATGTGCGTCAACCTCATCATGACCCTCAGCCCCGAGCGCATCATTCTGGGCGGCGGCGTTATGCAGCGTGCCGGCCTGATGGACAAGGTGCGTTCCGAGACCCTGCGCCTGCTCAACGGCTACATCCAGTCCCCCGCCATTCTGGAGCACATTGACGAGTACATCGTCTACCCCGACCTGTTCCCCGTGAGCGGTCTGGTGGGCAGCTTCCTCATCGGCAAGAAGGCCCTGGAAGGCTGAAAGTGAATACAAAAAAAGGAGCGTTTACAACGCTCCTTTTTTTGTAGCCGTGGAAAAATCTTATTCCTTGTTCTCGATGGTGGGCAGGCTGCCGTCCTCTTCTTCTTCTTCGGCGCTTTCAAACTCTTCGGTCATGGTCGCGCCGAGCAGCAGGTCGTTTTCAAAAAGCATGATGGCGGAGTTGCCCACATTGGTGCATACAAGGGTGTAATCATCCACCTGCGTGCGGTATTCGCCGCCGTTTGCGGCAAGGCCGTTGTTGACCTCCTGCACCAGCGCGTAGCGCTCGATGGGGTCATCGGAGGGATGCATGGCCATGAGCAGCGCATAGCTGTGATAGCCCGATACGGTGAAATCGTTGTAGCGGGCGTCGCCGTACTGCATGCCCTCGGGGGCGGTGAGGATGATCTCGCAGCTGGCGATCTGAGAGGCCATATCATCCAGACGGATCTTTACGCTCAGCGCGCCGCTTTGCAACACGTAGATGCGCAGACCCATGGAATCAAAATCACCTGTGAAGGTCAGGGGCATCAGGTAGCGGCCCGTATTGGTGTTGATAAAGTTGATGCTGTCGGCATAGAGCGTCTGAAACAGGTCATAGCCCTGACCGAACTCCTCGGCGGATGCAAAGCCCGCGAGGGCGCACAGCACAAGGATGCATGCAAGAAGCCTGCGCATGGGGATTCCTCCGTATCTTAGCCGTTGGGTTTGCGTTTGTACGCATCGGACGGCGTTTTGCTGTCGGTATTTTTGGGACGGATGCGGTAGAGCGTTTGAGGCAGCTCGTGCTTGAGCTGCGTATCGAGGCACTGATAGCAGCCGCGTCCGAAGGCGGCCCACAGGATGAAGCGCAGCTTGACGAGGGGACGCTGGTTTTCAAACGCGCGGCGGAAGGTGGTGCGCGCCATTTCGGTCTGCTCAGGGCCGGGGGCGGCGGCGCTGTAGCTGCTGTAGGCCATCACCTGCCACAGGGGCGAGATGGGAGCGGACAGGAGCTTCTGACGGTCGATGCGGCGGGCAAAGGCGCAGGGCGTTTCACCCTGACGGATGGTGCGCCTGCGCAGCGTCAGCAGGGCATAGACCGCGCTGCCGTAGAGGAAGATGCGGTCAAGGTCGCCGCTCATGCGGGAGGCCATGCGGTCGGGCATGCAGCGATGGATGCGCCATGCCGCTGCGCCGATAAGGGCAAGCAGCAGCAGGAGCCACCACGGGAAGGGCGGCTTGTCATCGGGCTCTTCGGGGTCCTCGCCGTTGTTGTCCTCGGGCGGAGGCGGCGTGGGAGTGGGGGTGTCCTGCTCATCCTCCTGCTCGGGCGGAGGGGGCGTGGGCGTAGGCGTGGGCTCGGGCTGATTGTCATTCTGCGGCGGGTCATCCTTCTCGTCCTGCGAGGGGGTGGCGTCAAAGGGTACCCAGCCGAAGCCTTCAAAGTAAACTTCCGTCCACGCGTGGGCGTCCTCACCGGTCACGTAGGCAAAGCCTTCGCTGTCGGGGTCGGCGATGAAGCCTTCCACATAGCGGGCGGGCAGGCCTGCCATGCGGCACATGACCGTCATGGCGCTGGCAAAGTAGGTGCAGTAGCCCTCCTTGCCAACATAGAGGAAGTAGGTGACAAAGTCCTGATTCTCGGGCGGCGTTTGCGGCTCCAGAGAATAGCGGTAGTAGCGCTGCAGGTGGCGCATGATGGCGCTGGCCTTTTCGTAAGGCGTGGATGCGCCGGAGACGATGCCCTGCAGGTCCTCATAGACCTTGGGCTCCAGATGGTCGGGCAACTCGGTGTATTTGTGCAGGATGGACGCGTAATTGGCGTACGCACCCTTGGGCGCGGTCTGGATGGGCGAGCCCAGCGCGCTGTCGCCGCCCCAGAAGAGGGGCGCAAACACGGTGTAGCGGTCGCCGCGGTGCAAGTCACGGGTGATGAACAATTCGCCCGATTCGTTGAAGTAGGCCACCATATCGCTCTGCATGCTCAAACGGCGCAGGAAGGCGGGGGTGAACACGGTGGACGCCGCGGTATCCTGCATCTGCACGGTCACGGCGTACTGGTCCATCATGCGGCTGGAAGTGCGCGCATTGCCAAGGGGCATGCTTTCCTGGAAAACACTGTCGCGCAGGGCGGACCAGCGCGGGTTGACGTAGAGATAACGCTGCGCGTTGGAGGTATCGCGCCAGCTGCGGCCCGTGTACTCATCGCGGGAGACCGCGCGCAGATAGGCTTTGCGGTCGGTCTTGACGGTCATGACGGGGGTATCGCTGGGGCTGACGGGGCCGCCCAGCTTGCCCGAGCCCATGGGATAGTAGCCGTAGGTGCCCAGAGTAAACACGTTGCGCGGCTCGGTGAAGAACAGGTAATCGGTAATGGTCTGCTTGAGCTTCATGGCGGCTTCGTGCAGGGGCTTGATGGCCGTCTGCCCTGCGGGCATCAAAAGCATCGCCACAGCCACCACCAGCGCGGCAAGGGGCAGCACCTCAAACAGGTTGACTTTGTCGTGGGAGGTCTGGCTGATGAGCAAAAGCAGCGCCGTCAGCGCGGGCGCGGTCATCCACAGATACTGCGCCTTGCCAAGGCTCCACACGCCAAACAGCGTAAGCACCACCAGAATGGCTGCGGGGAAGAAGCCTGCGCCGCGGCTGCTGAATGCGTAGCACACCGCGGGAATGACAACGCCCATCAGCAGTGCGATATCGCGGCTGTATAGCACCGCCGCGCCGGGCACTTCATTCATATACAGGGCGATGGCCTTGAAAGCCTCAAGGGAGCGGCCGAAAAATCCGAAGCCCCGGAAGGCAAACTGGGCCACAGTCAAAACGGCTGTCAGGATGCCGATGACCAGCCCGCCGTGCTTGCCTGCGCCCGCCACAAACAAAACGGCAAGCACAATACACGCCGTCAGCACGGCCTGCATCACAGAACTGCCTGCGCTGAAGGTCATCATCAGCGGCAGAAGCAGGCCCATGCACAAAAGCAGGCTCGTCATCAGGCGCGAAAGGCGCTCGTTTTTCAGGAAGGGCAGTTTTTTCACGGGTTTTGAAACTCCTTGTTTGGTATCAGCCCTGAGGGGTGACGTAATTGACCTCGACCCCCGCATGCTGCAGGCGTGCCACCAGCGGCACAAACGGCGCTTCTTCGGGGTCAAAGGTGACAAGATACAAACGTACATTGGGGCCCATACGCTTCATGCGCACGATGAGCTCCACCATTTCGGAGCGCAGGCGCGTGGTGATGATGACCACGGCGCCCGTTTTGCGAAGCTCGGGCAATTGCAGCATGATCACGCGCTCGAAACGCTCGGTCTCGTTGAAGGTGCAGCGGGCCAGCTCCTCCAGAAGCAGTGGCAGGCCCATGCGGCTGGAATACTCCATGGGGCGGTCGCCCACAAGGGGCATGCGCACGTTGTTGTCCAGATTGATCTGGCAGCTGACAACGCTGGCGGCGGTCTCCAGCACCGCGTCGCACAGGAAGGGGCGGCGGCGCTCGTCGCAGCCGGGGCTGAGGTGGGGCGGAGAGGTATCCATCAAAATCAGCGCGTCGGGCAGGGCGGGCTCCTCAAACTGGCGCACCATCAGCTCGCGCTTGCGGGCGCTGGCCTTCCAGTGGATGCGCTTGAGCGGGTCGCCCTGCTGCCACTGGCGGATGTCGCTGGGCGAGGAGGGGTCCTCCATGGCGCGCTTCATGGTCTCCACACCCATGTCGCCTGCGGCGAAGGTGAGGGGCTCCACTTCAAAGGGTACGGGCAGCACCAGCAGTTCCTGTCCCGCCATGTCGGGGCGGTACTCGCGCTTGAAAAAGCCGAATACATCGCTGACCACATAGCTGTCCACGCCGGGGAACATGTAGCCCACATGGTCGGCGGCGAAGCGGTGGGTAACGCGCTGGCGGCGTTTGCCCAGCTGGGTCAGGTGGATGGTGCCCGCAGGCGTGTTGGAGGTGGCGCGCATGCGCAGCGCGACAGGCGCGATGGGCAGCGGGCTTTTGTGGCTGACGGCGATATCCATGCTGACGATCTCGCCGCGGTTGACCTTCTGACCGCTCAGGGCGTTTTCCACCTTGACAGAGCGTTCCGCCAGACGGATGCTCACATAGGAGAACACCCACGCCAGCGCGATCACGATGGAGATGAGCAGATAGGTGCGGTTATCCATGGACAGCGCGCACAGCAGAAAAAAGCTGAAGCATGCGCCAAGGGTCAGGTTGGCTTTTTGCATGGGGGTCTCCTTTCCCGGGGGATGCCCGTAGTGTGGGGAGCGGCTGACAGCCGTTTGGATATCAGTTCAGGCGCAGAGGTACGGGCACGTTTTCCACAACGGCGATGAGGATGCGCTCGGCGGAGATGCCCTTCATCTTGGCTTCGGGGGTGGGCGTTACGCGGTGGGCAAGCACGGGCAGGATCATGCGCTGCACGTCCTCGGGCAGTACGTAATCGCGGTCGTTGAGCAGGGCGCAGGCCTGTGCGCCGCGGATGAGCGCGATGGCGCCGCGGGTGGATACGCCCAGCTGCAGGCTGGGATGGGTGCGGGTCATGGCGGCGATGTTGGCCACATAGTGGCGCACTTCCTTGGAGCAGTACACGGTGCCTACCATATCCTGCAGGGCGATAACGTCGCGACCGCTGCAGACGGAGGTGAGGGTGGACTGGGGCTTGACCGTGCCGCTGAAACGCTCAAGCACAGCCATTTCCTCTTCCAAGGTGGGATAACCCATGGAAATACGCAGGAAGAAACGGTCCATCTGCGCCTCGGGCAGCGGATAGGTGCCCATGAACTCACCGGGGTTCTGGGTGGCAAGCACCATGAAGGGCTTGGGCAGGGGATGGGTCACGCCATCCACCGTGACCTGATATTCCTCCATGACCTCCAGAAGCGCGGACTGGGTCTTGGGAGAGGTACGGTTGATCTCGTCCGCCAGCGCGATCTGGCACATGATGGAGCCGGGATGGAACTCCATTTCGCCGGTCTTCATGTTGACCATGGTGAAGCCGGTGATATCGCTGGGCACAACGTCGGGCGTGAACTGGATGCGGTTGAAGGAGCAATCCAGCGACTTGGCAAGCGCGGAGGCGAGGGTGGTTTTGCCCGTGCCGGGAACATCCTCGATGAGGACGTGACCCTTGCACATCATGGCTACGAGCAGAAGCTCGATCACTTCATCCTTGCCGACGATGACCTTGCCGATGTTCTGTTTGAGTGCGGTGATGACCTGACGTGGATTGAGCATACATACGCTCCTATCTGTATTGATATGTTCATGGTATATAACGTGTTCAAACGGTGTGCGCATGCAGACATACGCAATGTTATTATAACGGAATATCGAGTTTTTTACAAGTGTATGACAAAAGTTTTACAGACGAAACAGCCCCGCGGAAACGGAATTTGCACAAACATACGGAAAACCCTTGCTTTTTTTTGATATCAATGCTAATATAATGTGTCTATATTCGCCAAGGAGGGACCCCTGATGAGTGTTCTTATCGGCATTCTGCTGATGGTCGCCGCCATCATTATGATCGTAACCATCATGCTGCAGAGCAGCGAGCGCTCCGGCCTGGGTGCTGTGAGCGGTGCTGCCGAGACCTTCTTCGGCAAGAACAAGGCCAAGGGCATGGAAGCCAAGCTGGCTATGATCACCAAGATCAGCGCCGCCGTGTTCGTGGTTCTGTCCGTGCTGATGATGTTCGTGGGCTAATCCCCTGCTGACAGCATGCAAAAAAGGCGACTCCGCAAGGGGTCGCTTTTTTGCATTGCCTTCGGCCGCAGAAAAAACTCGCCTTCGGCGATTTTTTCCTGCGCTGATGCACCGTTCGCCTGCGGGCCTTTTCGGCCCGCGGGCGGCGAGCGGTGTAAGGAAACCTTGCTGCGCAAGGCTTCCGAAGCTGACGCGCATG
>JAZKYW010000023.1:0-4178 GCA_045612325.1 Candidatus Limiplasma sp.
CTTACTTCTGCGATATCATCCCCGAGCGCGCCGAGAAGGCAGTTGCCGATTACGGCTGCGCCAAGGCCGTCACCGATTACAAGGAAGTTCTGGCTGCCCCCACTATTGACGCTGTGGACATCTGCACCCCCAACCTGATGCACTCCGTCATCGCCATCGACGCCATGCGTGCCGGCAAGCATGTTCTGTGCGAAAAGCCCGCCGCCATCAACTACGAAGAAGCCCGTAAGATGCAGCAGGTTTGCCATGAGACCGGCAAGGTGCTCAACATCGGCGTTGTCAACCGCTTCGAAGGCCATATCAACATGATCCGCAAGTACATCCAGGAAGGCCGTCTGGGCGAGATCTACCACGTATACGCCAGCTTCCGCGCTCACCGTTCCATCCCCGGCATCGGCGGCGCTTTCACCACCAAGTCCATCGCCGGCGGCGGCAACCTGATCGACTGGGGCGTACACTACATCGACCTCATCATGTACTGCATGGGCGATCCCAATCCCGTATCTGTTTCCGGCGAAACGTTCTGCAAGCTGGGCAAGAACATTGAAAAGTACGCCTACCGCGACATGTGGGCCGAGAACACCAAGGACGTAAACGGCACCTACGACGTTGATGACTCCTGCGTGGGCGTTATCCGCACCGAAGGCCCCGTCATCTCCATCAACGGCGCATGGGCTCAGAACATTGACAAGCGCGAAGAGTTTGTTGACTTCATGGGCACCAAGGGCGGCTGCCGCCTGCGCTTCAACGCCGACTGCACCTTCTTCATCGAAGAGGACGGCAACTTCATCGAGTTCGTTCCCGAAGTGCATCACAAGGATCGCTGGAACGGCGAGATTGATGAGTTTGTCAAGTGCGTACGCACCGGCGAGAAGATCTGCTCTCACATCGACTACGCTATCCTGACCTCCAAGATCATGCAGGGCATGTATGATTCCGCCGAGTCTCACCGCGAAGTGGTTTTCGAAAAGTAATCAAATCAAAAGCGGCGCCGCTGATTTTACAGCCGGCGCCGCCGATTTAAGCAAACCGAAAGGACAGATACCATGAACGTAGGAATCGTCATCCGCCACCGCGCGGAAGGCATGCGCGAACGCTTTGCCGCTGCTGCCGAACAGGGCTTTTTCCACTGCCAGCTGGTAAGCTGGAATCCCGAACTGTGGACGAATGAAAACGCTGAGGAAATGAAGGCGCTTTCTGCCGAATACGGCGTAGAGATCACCGCCTTCTGGTGCGGCTGGGCAGGTCCCCGTTTCTGGAACTTCACCGAAGGCCCCGAAACGCTGGGCATTGTTCCCATCACGTTCCGCGCCATGCGTGTGCAGAACCTGATCGACGGCGCTGCCTATGCCCGCGTGCTGGGCGTTGAGAATGTGATCACCCACATGGGCTACATTCCCGAAAATATGACCGATCCCAACTATCCCGGCGTTGTGGCTGCCGTAAAGGCGGTCGCTCTGGAACTGCAGAAGTACGGTCAGAACCTGCTGTTTGAAACCGGTCAGGAGACTCCTGTTGTGCTTCTGCGCCTGTTTGAGGAGATCAACACCGGCAACCTTTTCATCAATCTCGACCCCGCCAACCTGATCCAGTACGGCAAGGCCAATCCCATTGACGCGCTGGATGTATTCGGCGATTATGTGCGCGGCGTGCACGCCAAGGACGGTTTCTATCCCACCAACGGCCGCGAACTGGGCCGTGAGGTCAAGGTAGGCGAGGGCAAGGTCAACTTCCCCGTGCTGCTTAAGGAACTCAAGGCCCACGGCTACGACGGCAGCCTGACCATTGAGCGCGAAATCAGCGGTGAGCAGCAGCTCATCGATATCCGTGAGACCCAGACCTATCTGCAGAACCTGGTCGACGAGATGTGATCGCTGCAGAAATGAGATAACGAAAGTACCCCGCCTTTCTGATAACAAGAAGGCGGGGGTTTTTATATTCTGATAGGGCTGCTATCCAGATACGGATACTTCTTTGCAGAAAAAGAAAGTCCGATTCGGTATGTCAAGTTGTCCGGAAGAGTCGTTTACACCTCAACTTGGAGCGTGATACTAGGAACTATTCGAAATGAAAAAATATCCTCTTTGCTGCCGTTAGGCGCTTTGTCATATACATGTCCCATTCTTTCCGTAAAAGAAGTAAAAATAAAAGAACCTAAACCGCGCGTTTGGGTAAGGGGTGCGGGGATACCTTTGGGGCGCAGGTGCGAGCAGAAGCCGCAGGCTTCGCGTAGCAGATGGTGACAAAAGGTAATTTTCCCGCCAGTTTATCGTCATCCCTTAATTGTGCTGAACCTAGGGAAGTACCCGTACGTGATGTGATATCGCTCAGCAGGAACAACGAGCATAGCCATCACAAAGGGTTTCCGCAAAGAGGATCTCATAAATCATCATCTATGAACCAATCGTCCAGAAGTTCATCAAGATCCAGCGGAACGTCGTCGCTTGTATCCTCGACCGGAGTTTGGGCAGAAAGTTGTTCTTTCGGGGTGTGATATTCAGCCTTCATCAGCTTTGCCAAGATGCCATATCGATAGGCTTGGGGCATATTCGCAGCGCGCTTCAAAGTGTCAAGATTGTTGATGATGAGTGCAGCAAGAACGTTGACTTGAGGCTCTTCGCCAATGATATCCGCCATGGCCTTGTGTGTGTTAGGAGCGTAATCGATATTCACAAAACCTAAAAGTTTCCCGATCGTTTGTTTGGGATCATCCACAGAATTATATATTAATTTATTTATTTCGTTATTTATTATTTCTATATTATAGTCATCATCATGAGTATCTTTTTGATCATCTCGAATACCATTGTCCTCTTGATGAGTACCTTCTTGCTCTTCATGATTATCCTCCATGAGTAATGGAGGGTTCAATATGACCTTTCCATTTTCTCTGGTAACATAGCCCTTTTCTTCCAGGACATCCATTGCGCGATGATAATTGGATTTGCTCATACCGGTCTGCTGTATGATCCATTTTTCGGAGAGACGAAATGTACCGTCACCTTTGGTGCCAAGCAGCACGAGCAGCAACTTGATCTGATTACCACATTTGCCGTCAAACTTCTGGAAGATATTAGATACCATGTTTTGTGGCAGTTGGTAGAAGAGACCTTCTGGTTTAGAACCGTTGTGGATTAACTTGGGGGCTTTTCGGTAGTTTACCATCTCAGCAGCCCCCTTTCGCGCCACATGGATACACCTTGATGTTGTGTAGAACCATGCAGAACAAACACTTGAGGATGTTTTCATTTTTGCCAAACGTAAATAGATCGGCCTCGGATAGACCCATGGCATACGCCTCCTTTTGGTATTTTGTTGTGATTTCGTCAATGAAGAAAATGCTTCGATGAAAAGGTATTCCGTTCACTGATGGATGTATTATATCATAAAATCTCACTTTTTAAGATGTGGTTGCAAACGCGGACAAATGTCACATTCAACATTGTTTATCCGTTAATCACGCTGCGTTTCGTCCATTCTCATGTCCCCGATAATTTTCTTCACAACGCTATAAAAAAACGCCAACGGAATGCTGGCGTTTTCGATTGGTTTGTATACAGCATGTTTGACACATGGTAATCTCAGCTTTTATCCCCAACCGCTGCGCAAATTCCTCCGGGCGATTTCGCACTGCGCACTTTGCTTGCACCTGCCCCCAAAAGGTATTCCCCACACCCCTTCACCAAAAGACGCACTTGTATGTTAAGTTTTTGTCAGGACTATCCACGTTGCAATCATCTCTTTCCCGCATGCACGATTTGTTTCATCGCTGTGTCATATAAAAAACGCCAGCACATTACTGGCGTTTGGTTTGCTTTATTCAATTTACTTAAATATCATAGTTCACGGTGTGTGAAGCGTGCCGTCGGGCAGGCGCATTTCGGTCCATACGCTGGGACGGTCGTGCGGCGGATACTTTGCAGCTTCCTTTTCGTTGAAATCAACGCCATGACCGGGCGCTTCATTCAGCCAGATCGCGCCGTCGCGGTAAACGGGAGCACCGGCTTGAAGTGCCCTTAGTCGCTCGGAATGGTCTGCTTGCGATGATAACAGCAATATCGGGGTCCGTTTAGCTTGACGCATGACCTTCAACAACTTGTGATCGTCTTCCATGGACATATTCGCATCCAGAATTACCAATGTGAAGTCCATGCTCACAAATCTGTTGACGGCATCAG
>JAZKYW010000024.1:0-5598 GCA_045612325.1 Candidatus Limiplasma sp.
AGTTTTTTTGCTATTTGCTTTGTGAAAAAGGTACCGGGATCAGAGGGTTGAAAATAGACATTAGTTTGATTTGCGATATGGCCAGCAGCTATGAGTGCTGCTTTGTCAAGTTATAGGATTGGCAATACAAGTGGAAGCCAGCCAAGCATTTTTTATCTCAAAACTGACTCGGCTACCTCTTGATCGGGAGGCAGCGGAAACACGGAAAACTCTGTAAGCAGCGGTTGGTGAGGCGCATGTACAGGAGGAATTTCGTCATCGGTGAGGACATGTTGGATGCAGTGCGTGGCAATCCAGACACTCTCTCCAAACAAGATACCCCCAAAGCGCAAGCAACCACCTTGCGCCTTTTTGCATCCTCTGCTACAATAAACCCAACAAAAACCTTTGTTTTGCAGGGAGAAACGCCATGTATCTTTCACATATGAATTACCTTGAGGTGGAGGAATACCTCAAAACAAACGATACAGTCATCATTCCTGTGGGCAGTCTGGAAAATCATGGGCTGCATATGCCTTTGGGTACGGATATGCTCATTCCCGATTATATTGCCAAGCTCATCGATGCGCGCAGCGGGTATGTCATTGCCCCCACGGTCAATTACGGCGCAACGGATGATTTGGCGGGCTTTGCGGGCACGGTGTCCATCGGCACGGAAGGGCTCATCAGCCTGCTGCGCGCCATCTGCGACCAGCTGTATCGGTATGGCTTCCGCAGATTTCTCATTCTCAACGGGCACGGCGGCAATACCGCGGCGATCCAGGCGGTGGGCATGCATCTGTACCGCAAGGGCGCGTATCTGGCCATTCTCAACTGGTGGCTGATGGCGGGGCAGATCAATCCCGAATGGGCGGGCGGTCATGGCGGCGGCGAGGAGACCGCTGCGGTGATGGCGGTCGACCCGAATTTGATCAAACAAAAGTATATGAACGAGGCGGAAGGCATCCGCAACGACCTTGGCGAGGGCCTGCCTTACGGCGCGTGGACGGGTATCAAGTTCCGCGGCGTGAGCATCACCGTGCCGAGGGAAATCAAGGATATCACGCAAAACGGGTGGCTGGTGCACTCCTTCAAGGGGGATGTACCTGCGCGCGCAACGCCCGAATGGGGCAAGGCGATGCTGGAAGCCACGGCGCAGCTCATTGTGGATTTTGCGGATGAGTTTGCCAAGGCAGCGCTGCCCGGGGCGCAGGGCTGAGCAAAAGAGGTGTAAACGCATGCTGTTTCCCACAACAAAAGGCCTGCTGAAAAACGGCGCGGAGGCTGTTTTGAGAAGCCCGCGCACGGAAGATGCTGCCATGATGATCAAGCAGCTTCGGCAAATGACAGCCGAGACGGATTTTCTGCTCCGCGCTCCCGAGGAGGTCACCATGACCGTTGAGCAGGAGGAGCGTTTTATCCAAAGCATCAACCAATCCGCCAACAGCTGGATGATCATGTGCGAGGTGGACGGGCAGTATGCAGGCAACTGTCACCTGCAGCTGATGAACAATCGCTTGAAGGTGCGCCACCGCGGCTCGGTCGCCATCGGGCTTTCCAAGGCGTTCTGGGGCATGGGCATCGGCACTTTGCTGTTTGAACAGATGATTCGAATCGCCCGCGAAAACGGCGCGCAGCAGCTGGAATTGGCGGTCATCGAGGGCAATGAGCGCGGGCTTGCGCTGTATGAGAAAATGGGTTTCCGTCAGTATGGCGTGCTGCCCAATGCCTTTATCCAGCCCGATGGCAGCAAGGCAAGTGAAATTCTGATGGTACTTGAACTGTAAAGGAAGAAACACAAATGGAACTGAGGACGGAAAGGCTTGTTTTGCGTCCGCTTTGCGTTGAGGATGCGGAGACCTGCAACGAGTACGCCATGGACGCCGAAACGAGCCGCTATATGTATTTTTTGCCCAATAAGACCCATGAGCAGACGCTTGCCTTTCTGCGCGGATGCGAGGAAGACTGGGCGCAAAACCCTGTGCCGGCGTTTGAGTTTGCCGTCACGCTGGATGGGCGGCACATCGGCGCGGTATCCGTCAACCGTGAGGAAGAAGCCATGGAAATGGGCTGGATTTTGAACAAAGCCTATCACGGCAAGGGGTACGCTTATGAGGCTGCCCGTGCACTGATGGATTTTGCCATTGAAGTGCTGGATGCCAAGCGCATCGTGGCGCACTGTGATACGCGCAACGCGCCCAGCTACCGCCTGATGGAAAAACTGGGCATGCATCGCGTGGGCGAGCATGACCGCGAGTATCCCGATGAGCGCGGCATGGCGCGGGAGTATGAGTACGAATGGAGGCGCTGTGATGCTGAATGAGCATGGCTTTGATTTGTGGGCAGATGGCTATGACCAAGACGTCGGCCTGAGCGACGAGGAGAATACCTATCCCTTCGCAGGCTACAAACAAGTGCTGGGTACCATCTTCCGCGAGGTGATGAAGCGCGGCGCAAAGGACGTGCTGGATGTAGGCTTTGGCACGGGCGTTTTGACGGCCAGGCTGTATGAACAGGGCTGCCGCATCTGGGGGCAGGATTTTTCGCCCCGTATGGTGGAGATCACGCAGAAAAAGCTGCCCGAGGCACAGCTGTATTGCGGCAGCTTTGCGGATGGCCTTGTGCCTGCGCTGAAGCGGCAGACCTATGATGCGGTCATCGCCACCTATTCGCTGCACCACCTGAGCGATGAGGAAAAGGCCGTTTTTGTGCGTGAACTCAAGGGTCAGCTGCGCCCGGGCGGCGTGCTCATCATCGGCGATGTGGCGTTTGAAAACCGCGCCGCTCTGGAAGCCTGCCGCGAGGAAGCGGGCGAGGAGTGGGATGAAGAGGAAAACTACTTTGTAGCGGATGAATGGGCTGAATTGACGGGGGAGCGGGTGCTGTTTGACAAGCTGTCCCACTGCGCGGGCGTTTTGCTTGTGGAGCGCAAGCCCTTCAGCCTGAGCCGCATGCAGGAGATTCAAACCGAGCTGCAGGCCAAATACTTTGACAAATGGGGCGGCCTGTCGCCCGAGCGCAGCGTGCGCATCCTTTTGTGGATGATGGGTGAGGCGGGCGAAGTAGCCGATATCATCAAAAAGAAGGGCGAAAGGGCCATTATGGATGACAGCGACATCCGCCATGACTTTGTGGAAGAGATGTGCGATGTAATGATGTATTTTAACGACCTGATGCTCTGCTACGGCATCACGCCCGAAGAGATGGAAGCTGTTTACGAGGCCAAGCACCGCCGCAATATGAAGCGCTGGTAAGGAGAAAGATGGATGTATACCAAAGAACAGCTCAAGGCACAGCTAAAAGAGATGGGCTTGAAACCCACCGATGCGGTGATGGTGCATTCCTCCATGAAGGCCATCGGCGAGGTGGAAGGCAGGGCCGATACGGTTTTGGATGCGCTGATGGAGTATCTGAGCGAGGGCATGCTTATGCTGCCCACGCACACATGGGCAACGGTCAACGCTGACCATCCTGTTTTTGACCCGCAGACGGAGCCGTCCTGCGTGGGGCTTCTGACCAATCTGTTTATGAAGCGGCAGGGTGTTGTGCGCAGCCTGCATCCCACCCACAGCATGGCGGTGTACGGCAGGCAGGCGGAGGATTTTGTGCGCGGTGAAGAGCACGCCTGTACGCCCTGCCCGCCCGGCGGCGCATGGGACAGGCTCAAAGATATCGGAGCCAAAATTCTGCTCATCGGCGTTACGCATGTCAACAACACCTTTATTCATGTGGTGGATGAAGCGTTTGACGTGCCCGGCAGGCTGGTGGATACGCCGCGCACCATCAGCGTGTGCATGCCTGACGGCAGTCTCTATCCCCGCGCTTATTATCCCCACGAAGGGCATATTTCGCGGCAGTTTGACAAGCTGCGCAAAGCCTATGAGGAAACGGGCGCGGCGAAGAATGTGCGCTTTGGAGATGCTGCCTGCATCCTTTGCGATGCCAAAGGGATTTTTGACACCACGGCTGCTGTGTACGCGCATGAGCCGCTCTGCTTTTCCGAATTGGAGACCATCCCTCCCGAATGGTGGAGGAAGTAATGCCTGACAACGGCGCCAAATCATTCTGCTTGCAAAAACTGTGAGTTTAGGGTACAATACTCCTATAAATCAACCATCTATATCGCGCAACAGATGGATTTTCGCGCTTTTGAATATTGATCAATAAAGGAGGTCTCCCTCATGAATCCTTATGTTTTCATGACCGACTCTGACTCCGATCTGCCTTTCTCCTATGTGGATGAACTGGATTTGAACATGGTGTACATGCCCTATATCATGAACGGGCAGGAGTATATGGACGATCTCGGCCGCTCGGGCGGTCAGAAGGACTACTTCGACAACATGCGCGCAGGCGCAGCGCCCACCACGTCGCTGCTGCCCATGGGAGCTTATCTGGATATTTTCGAGCCCATTCTGGCGGAGGGCAAGGACATTCTGTTCATTGCTTTCTCCAGCCAGCTTTCCGGCACGCAGACCAATGCCCGTCTGGCGGCTGAGGAACTGCTCGAAAAGTACACCGAGCGCAAAATTCTCATCGTGGATACGCTGAGCATCTCTGCCGCGCAGGCCATTCTGGTGCTCAAGGCGCACGAAATGTACCGTGAAGGCAAGCCCATGGAAGAGATCGCCGAGTGGGTGGAAGCAAACAAGCTGAACGCACAGGCGTGGTTCACCGTGGATGACCTCAAGTACCTGCGCCGCGGCGGCCGTATCGGCGCCGTTGCCGCTGTTGCCGGCACCCTGCTGGACCTGAAGCCCGTCATCACCGAAAACAAGGAAGGCAAGCTGGTAAGCGCCGAGAAGGTGCGCGGCCGCAAGAGCGCCCTGCGCCTCATCGCCGATAAGGCTGCCGAAAATATTGAAGATCAGGCAAACGCTCTGCCTGTCATCATCCATGCCGACGCGCCCGAAGACGCCGCACGCCTTGAAAAGCTGCTGCGCGAGCGCATGTCCGACCTGCCCGAGATTCAGACCTGGTACGTAGGTCCCGTCATCGGCGCCCACTGCGGCCCGGGCACCATTGCCATCTGCTTCTTCGGCAAGGAGCGTCCCCTGTAATTCAAAGCATAACAAAACCCTCCGCGAGGCTTGAAGCTTCGCGGAGGGTTTTTTCTTGTTGATACTTATAGTACAGTTTTACTTCCTTCGGATGCTTGTGATGCAATGGCCTGTTGGGTATCATAATAGCAACCAAAAGTACAATGCATCAAAAAGGAGGCGCAACGATGGAGGAGACGGTCAAGTACGAGGCTTTGGGCAAGCGTGTGCGTGCGCAGCGTTTGTCGCTTGGCTGGACGCAGGAATATCTTGCCGCCCAAATCGGCGTGAGCACTTCCTTCATCGGCCATATCGAGCGCGGCTCCCGCAAGGCAAGCATTGAAACGCTTGTACAGCTTTCCAACGCCATGCACATCAGCACCGATGCGCTGCTTTCCGACAGCATCGACCGCAGCGGCTATGAAGAGCTGTATCCTTTCCGCGACCTTACGCCCGGTCAGCGTGCAGCCATGAAGCAGATCGTGAACACCATGCATCAGCAGATCATGAACTGGGATGGCGACGCGGAAAAATAAAACTCAGCCCAGCATTTCGCGCACTACGTCGCGCATGGAGTACA
>JAZKYW010000025.1:0-9748 GCA_045612325.1 Candidatus Limiplasma sp.
ACGCTGGTGTGCATGTACTTGAGCGGCACGTCGATAAGCACCGTGGGAATGCCGCAGCGCGCGATCTGCAGATTGTCCGCATCGGTGAAGGTGCGGCGGGAGGCCAGCTCCACATTGAGCTTTACGCCGTGGGAACGGGCGGTATCGCGCATGCGGTCCACCAGCTTGTACTGCAGGTACGGACCTACCGTAACGGCGGGCGCGTCCAGCGGAATGGTGGTATCGGGACGGCTGGAGGGCAGGGTGGCGTGGCTTACATCCAGCGCGATGCCGATATCGGGATCGATGGAGTAAGCGGCTACGGCTGCGCCGCGGGAGCCTACTTCCTCCTGCGCGGTGGCTACGAAATAAACATCGCAGATGTGGGTCATGTGCTGCAGGCGCTCGGCAGCTTCCAGAAGGGCGCCTACGCAGGCGCGGTCGTCCATGGTTTTGGCGGCGCAGCGGTCGTTGAGCAGCTTGGTCGCGGGGCCGTTGAGGGTGATGAGGTCGCCGACCCTGACAAGCTTTTTCACTTCATCGGCAGGCAGGCCAAGATCCACAAACAGCGCTTCGCGCTCGTAATTGCGGGTGCGGTCGGCGTCGCTGAGCAGGTGGGGAGGCATGGCGCCTACAATGCCCAGCAGCTTTCGGTAGCCGCCCTCCGCCTCGCGGGCGTGTACGGTAACGGTGGATGCAGGCAGGATGCGCGGGTCAACGCTGCCCACATTGCCCATGCGCAGCGTGCCGTCGGGCAGGATGTCCGACACCATCAGGGCGATCTCATCCATGTGGGCGGCGAGCATCACGCGGGGCGCGGGAGAGCCGTCCTTGGTGGGGCGATTCGCCTTTTTGACGGCGATCACATTGAACAGCCTGTCGATGGTAACGCTGTCGCAAAGCGGCTCAAACTTGCTTTTGAACCACTCAGCGGCTTCATATTCATGACCGCTGGGGCCATGCTGTCTCGCCATCTCTTTCAGGTATTCATAAAGATCCATAGTGTTCACCTCTACTTTGATTGCGATATCAATCGCAGAAAATGCTTTGTGGTTATTTCATAGGCTTCGTTGGTCATGTAATTGTGACCGCAGTTAGGCAGACGTGCGGTTTGAAAGCCGCGCAGCGCCGGATGGGACAGGCTTGCGGAATGCACGATTTCATCGCGCGTGCCCCAAAAGGCCATGCCGTTTTCAAACGGCGGCATGCTTACCTTGCGCGTTTCACGGATGAGAGACAGCAAACCCAGATAAGGTTTCACGAAAAGCGGATATGCCAGCGGACTAACATAGCTTAGGCAGTTGGCAATGCGCGATGACTGCGTGTACACGTTGTTAAAGGGGAGGTCCCAAACCGTAAAGAAGTTGTTGATTAAATACTGCAGCGTAGGGCGCACGGCAAACGGACAGCCGAAAAACAGATAGCTGTGAAATTTGTCCGGGTATTTCTGTCTGGCAAGCGTCCACAACAGGCAGCCCATGGAATGTCCTACAAGGTCGATTTGCTCGTACAGCGGCAGCACTTTTTCCAGTACGGAAAAGACGGTCCGCTCCCAATCAGCGCGGCCGCATTTCAAAAAGGCGGCGCCTGACCCTCCATGCCCCGGAAGCAGGATGCTGATGTAATCCGTATCCTGCGGTACTTCTTCAATCAGCCATTGAAACCAGGACGGCTTTCCCTGAATGCCGTGCAGAAACAGGACGATCTTTTTGTTTTGGGTGATGCGCATCTGCGTGAAATTATCGATATGTTCGGTATGCATGGAACGCAGATAGGCATGCAGTTTTCGGCGTGTGTCCATGAAAGTACTCCGTTTGAACGTATGTGATTGGCATATGCCTATAGGATACTGGAAAAAACCCCGAATTGCAAGAAAAAACGGTGCATCGCACCGCTTTTTCTATGTTCAGGATTTTTGGGTAAAGCTGTTTTTGCAGCGGCTGCAGGTGATGGTCACAACGCCCTTGCCGCGGCTTAAACGAAGCCATGCTTTGCAGCCGGGACACTTGAAATATTTGTAGGTCTTGCGGTTTTGGAAACGCACCTTGGCCTGACGGCGCAGGGTCTTGCGCTTTTCCATAGCGGTTACATAACGGCGGTTTTCGGCGCGGCGCTTTTCAAGATTGCGCGAGAAAACACGGAAAAGGGAGAAGGCATAGGAGGCAAAACCCAGCGTGTTGAAAAGCAGCCCCAGAATGGGAAACACGATGGATACCTGAATGGAACCAATAATGCCGCCAAAGAGGTAGCACAGGAGGCCCGTCCACAAAAGAGCCATGGAAAGATGGTCAGCGCCGTTGCGGCCGAGCATAAAGTTACGCAGCGCCTGTTTGATTTTTTGCCAGAAAGACATACGTATGACCTCGTTTCAAAACAATTAGCAGTAGAAGAAGCGTCCGCCGCAGCAGCAGTTGCAGAACAGGTTGATGGCGATGAGGGAAAGGCAGGGATTGGAGCACAGGTAGGATGCAAAACCGCCCTGTGCGCTGCGCTGCTGATAGCTTTGGCTGCTTGCGTTGAGCTGGGAAAGCAGCTCACGGAAAGCGGGTTCATCGGGCGCCATGTTAACGGCGGTCTTTGCGTCGTTAAAGGCGGCGATGCGGTTGCCCATGCCCATATTGGCGCGGGCGCTCCAGTAAAACCATGCAGCCCTGCGGCCTACCACGCCGCTGAGGATGTTGAGCGCATCCTGATAACGGCCCGAAAGAACGGCCTGCTCGGCAGGCTTGAGGGCAGGGTCTCTTTCCACGTAGCTTGAGGATTGGTGGCCGCGGAAAGCGCTGCCGAAAAGGTCCTCAAAATCAAAGCTGCTGTAATAGCCGCCCTGACGCTGCTGCCCGTACTGGCCGTAGCCCTGCTGACCGTAGTAACCGCCCTGCTGACCGCCGTAGCCGCCGGCTTGTCCGTAGGGATTGTATCCGCCCGTTTGACTGCCCGCGGAGCCTTTGTGCTTGATGAGGATATTGTACGCCTCGTTGACTTCCTTCATCTTGGCTTCGGCCTCGGCACTGCCGCCGTTCAGGTCGGGGTGATATTTTTTGGCCAGCTTGCGGTAAGCGGCCTTGATCTCATCATCTGTTGCGTTTTGGGATACTCCCAGAACCTCATAGGGGTCTCTCATGCCCCGTCCTCCTTGTGCTTGCGCTTGGTTTGAAGCTGCTCGTAGCGCATCCAGCAACCAGCATACAGGATATTTCGCAAAATGTCCATATCCTGAACCAGCGGAAGCGTTTCAAAAACCTCTGTGCATTCGCCGATGAGCATGGTCAGGCTGTCTTTGACAAAGGCTTCGTAATCCTCACGCTGATGATGGGGGCGCAGCGGGTTGAAACGCTTTTTGCGCAGGTCCTTGGGCAGGTCGTCATAGGCATCCATCAGGTAGATGAAGCGGCCAAGCGCGCGGCCTAATACCGTAAGGTCGTCTGCCCACATATCCTCCCGACAGCGGAACAGAACACCCAGAATCTCGCCGAAGAGATTGGCGGCCTCATCAAGCGTGCCGTTGTTTTTTTCCACCTGACCAAGCGCCTTTAGGCATTCTTCGATCTTTCGGCATTTTTCGGGATAGCGTTCGCAAACGGCTTCGTACCCTTTTTTGAGAAGCGCGGCTTCCGCCCTGCCAACGGTGCTTCGGTCGTCATTCCAGTCGTCCATGCACTTGTGATAGGCAAGGGCGATGTTCATATCACAGCAGTAATCGGCAAGCTCGTTGCATACGTACGGATGCGGACGTACGGGATGAGGGAGACAGCGCTCTGTTTTTTGCTCTTCGGCAGGCTCGTAAAAGGAGGAGAGCAGTATGTACAGGAAGGTGACGTCATAGCTGAGCGTCATCTGCCCTGCTGCGCCAAAACGCCCCTTGAGCGTGTGGCACAGGCCGCAGTACATGGCGCGGTAACGCTGACGGCGCTCCTCGCTCAATGCGCCGCCCGCGATGGTGATGTATCCAAACAACGGAACGTTTCTCCTTTATAATCAATGGCTGCCGTCGGTGTAGTCGGCATCGATGGTGCCGTCATCGTTGACGGCGCTTTCGTCCACAAAGCGGCCTACGGCCTGCAGCGCCTGCGTCAGGCGGTCGCAGGCGTTCTCAAGAGCGCGGTCGTCTTTGCTGTCCAATGCGGCCTGCACATCCTTGCGCAAGGACTCGATACGCTCTTTATCCTGCGCGCTCAGCTTTTTCTGGGCGTTTTTGGCCTGATAGACCAGCTCCTCGGCGCGGTTGCGAAGCTCGGCGCTCTTTTTGCGTTTGGCGTCCTCCGCGGCATAGCGCTCGGCGTCGCGGATGGCGGCGTCGATTTCTGCAGAGGACATATTGGAGGATTGCGTCAGCGTAATTTCCTGATGCTTGCCGGTGCCGAGGTCCTTGGCGGATACGTTGACGATGCCGTTGGCATCGATGGAGAAAGTGACTTCGATTTGCGGAATGCCGCGCAGCGCACGGCGAATGCCGCTGAGACGGAAGCGGCCAAGCGTTTTGTTGCAGCTGGCGACCTCGCGCTCACCCTGCAGCACATGGATATCCACGCTGGTCTGGAAATTGGCGGCGGTGGTAAACACCTGACTTTGCTGCACGGGCAGGGTGGTGTTGCGCTCGATGATGCGGCTGAATACATCGCCCATGGTCTCAATGCCCAGCGACAGAGGCGTAACATCCAGCAAAAGCAGGCCCTTTACCTCGCCCTGCAGCACGCCGCCCTGCAGCGCAGCGCCCATGGCAACGCACTCGTCAGGGTTGATATCCTTGCTGGGTTCACGGCCTGTGTAACGCTTTACGGCAGCCTGTACGGCGGGGATGCGGGTGGAGCCGCCGACCAGCAGCACGCGGCTGAGCTCGGAAGGCTGCAAACCGGCGTCCTTCATGGCCTGACGTACGGGCTCCATGGTGGCTTCTACCAGATGCGCGGTCAGCTCGTCAAACTTGGCGCGGGTGAGCGTCATTTCCAGATGCTTAGCGCCGTTGGCGTCCGCCGTCAGGAAGGGCAGATTGATGGAGGCCGCCGTGGTGGAGGAAAGTTCGATCTTGGCCTTTTCGGCTGCTTCACGGATGCGGCTCATGGCGGTGGCATCCTTGCTCAGGTCGATGCGCTCCTGCCTGCGGAAGGTATCCACCAGATAATTGGCAATGCAATCGTCAAAATCATCGCCGCCGAGGCGATTGTTGCCCGCGGTCGCAAGTACCTCGATCACATCGTTGTTGATATCCAGCACCGATACGTCAAACGTACCGCCGCCAAGGTCAAAAACCATGATCTTGTGCGCGCCGCCCTTGTCCATGCCGTACGCCATGGCGGCGGCGGTGGGCTCATTGATGATGCGAAGCACATTAAGGCCCGCGATGCGGCCGGCGTCCTTGGTGGCCTGACGCTGGCTGTCGCTGAAATAGGCGGGCACGGTGATGACGGCGTCGGTAACGGTCTCGCCCAAATAAGCTTCGGCGTCGGCCTTGAGCTTTTGCAGGATCACTGCGCTGATCTCCTGCGGCGTGAAAGAGCGCCCGTCGATGCGTACGCGGTTGTCCGTGCCCATGTCACGCTTGATGGAAGAAACCGTACGCGCGGCATTGGTCACAGCCTGTCGCTTGGCGGATGCGCCTACAAGGCGTTCGCCGTCTTTGGTAAAAGCAACTACGGAGGGGGTGGTACGTCCGCCTTCTGCGTTGGGGATCACGGTGGGGTCGCCGTTTTCCATAAATGCAACGCAGGAGTTGGTGGTTCCAAGGTCGATGCCGATGGTCTTGCCCATATGTTCATCCTCCAAAAGGATCATTCGTGTGGATACAATGTACAGCATACCGCACCGCGATGGAAAAAAGATAGCCTAATTATGAAGAAACAGTAAACTTTTGAATGTTCTTTTCCATTTTGATGCTTTTGTTAAGGATAAATACAGCCGCAAAGTGCAAACAATAGCGTCAGAAGGGGAGGGACAATGAACAATCCGTATTTGTGGGTATTTGCGATGAGCGCTTTGGCAAGCGTCCCTGCGCGTGCGGAAGTGCGCGTGCGGTTTGACGGCAAGCTTCGCTTTGAAGTGCTTCTTCATGTGCTGGGTGCATGCCTTGCGTTTGGCAATCGGGACAGGGCAAAGAAAAAACAAGGTATGTCTCCATGGAGCGGTTTGCTTGGCAAGCTTCATGAAATAAGACAAATTCTGAAAAGCCTTCATTTTTGTTTTACCAAGGTACATGTACATATCTCCTGTGAGGATGCAGCTGCTGCTGCCATTGGCTACTCTTTTGCTTGCTGCCTGCTGTGTACGGCACAGGCATGCCTGCCCTTTGCCTTTGAGGCAACGGCGGATATGGATTTTCGCGCGGAAGGCTCGTTTGCTTCGTTTGTATGCATAACGGATACAAGGTTGGGAAACCTAGGGGCAGCGATTCTTCGGCTGTGGCTGTTGACGCATGCACAGCCGAAAACGGAGGAGGAGAAGTATGCAGCATCCCATTGATACCATGATGCAGACCACCATGGAACAAATCCGCAGCATGGTGGACGTGAATACGGTGATCGGTTCGCCTGTGACGGGCGCACAGGGCGCGACCATTATCCCCATTTCCAAGGTAAGCTTCGGTTTTGTGGCAGGCGGAGGAGAATACGCAGCCGATGACCGCCGCGCACGCACGACCCCTGTGGAGAATTATCCTTTTGCAGGCGGCACGGGTGCGGGCGTTTCGGTACAGCCTGTGGGGTTTCTGGTGGTGTCGGAGGATAATGTAAGGGTGCTTCCTGCCCAAAATTGTGGTGCGATTGACCGCTTTGTGGAGCTTCTGCCCCAAATTATGGAGGAATTTTCGCATTCTGGGGAGCGAAATGGTAAAAAGTGCGGAAAAGTGGGGCGAAGTGGCAAGGATGCGTTCACAGTGGGGGATGAGGTGCTTTGAAAAAGAAAATTCGGGGTTGGACATCCCTGGTGTGCTGTGCGCTGCTGGCTGCCTTTGCAGGAGAAGCGAGTGCGGAAGAAATCCGTTGTGAAAGCGGCGCAAGGTCAGCTGTGCTGATTGAAAGCGAAACAGGCAAGGTGCTGCTGGAACATAACGCGCGGGAAAAGCTGCCCATGGCATCCACTACCAAAGTGATGACCGCGCTTGTAGCCATCGAGCAGGGAGACCTTGACGCTGAGGTGACGGTGGGGCGCAATGCCTATGGCGTACCCGGCACGAGCATCTATCTTGAACTTGGTGAAAAGCTTACCCTGCGTGACATGCTCTACGGTCTGATGCTTGCCAGCGGCAATGACGCAGCGACAGCCATCGCGGAGCATATCGGCGGGGATGTGGAAACCTTCTGCCGCATGATGACCGAGCGCGCCGCGGCGCTCGGATGCACCGACACCGTGTTTCTCACGCCGCACGGTCTGCCTAAAGAAGGTCATTACACCACCGCCCACGACCTTGCGCTCATCGCACGGGAAGCCATGAGCCACGAAGTGTTTCGCGAAATCGTATCCACCAAAAGGGCGTCCATTCCGTGGCAGGGACGCAGCTATCAGCGAATCCTGAACAACAAAAACAAACTGCTGACCTCTTATGAGGGAGCAACGGGCATCAAAACGGGTTACACCAAAGCCGCGGGCAGATGTCTGGTGTTTGGCGCCCAAAGGGACGGCATGGAAGTCATCGGCGTTGTTCTGAATTGCAGCAACTGGTTTGATGAAGCCGCACGCCTGATGGATGAAGGCTTTGAACGCTATAAAATGTTTACTGTGTTTGAGAAAGGTGAGACCGTACGTGTGCTTGCCGTTGAGCACGGAACGCAGAAAACAGTAGGCATCCTTGCGGGTGAAACGTTGGCTGCGCCTGTTGCCGCAGGCGTGATTCCTGAGTTGGAAATCGAGCTGCCTGAAAAAGTAGAGGCGGAGAGGGAACAGAATGAAAGCATTGGCACAGCGAGGCTGGTGCACAATGGAGAAATTCTGGCCCAAATTCCGCTCGTGCTGGGGCAGACTCTTTCGGCACCCGATTACGGCTATGAGCTGCAGCGTTTGTGGCGTAACTGGACTTGTGTTTCAGCGCCTATGGTGCAATAAACAAAAAACGAGCATCCGTCAAAAAGAGCGGATGCTCGTGTGTAATATGCGTGTTGGTTTGTAGCAAATATACAGGAGTGCATACAAAACATCGTTTTTGCGAATGACAGTCGTTTGACATATGGTGTTTTGACCGCTAAAGTGGTATAATGCCAGTACTGCCTACAGCAAGGAGCGATTTTGAATGTACATTACCTATCAAGGCACTGCTGCCGCCGAAGGTGTGCCGGCTGTTTTTTGTGATTGCGAACACTGCAGATTTGCGCGCGCAGCAGGCGGCAAAGAGATCCGCATGCGTTCCGGTGCTTTGATTGATGGAAAGCTGAAGATCGATTTTGGTCCAGATGCTTATGCGCAATCGCTACGCTTTGGCCATTGTTATGTGCCTGTGGAGCATGTGCTGATCACACATTCTCACAGCGACCATTTTGCTGTTATGGATCTTGCCTGCATCCATCCACCATATTCCCATCGTGAAAAGCCTCTTACTGTGTACGGCGATGCGCGGGTGGAAGAAAAGATCCGTCCTTTTCTCAAAGAAGGTGAGATGGCGTTTGTGCGTCTCAAACCTTTTGAAACTGTTTCGGTTGGGGAGTATGCAGTAACGGCGCTTCAGGCTGTGCATGCTGTTGGCAGCGGCGAAGAGCCTCTGTTTTACCTGATTGAACGCGACGGAAAATCCATCCTTTATGCGCATGATACTGACCTGTTCACCGATGAAGATATGGAATTTCTTAAAAATCGCCATATCGATCTTATATCACTGGATTGCACCAACGGCATTCTGGATTTGGATTATATCGGCCATATGGGTATCACGGAGAATCATGAAATGAGAGCCCGCCTGCTGGCGAACGGCGCAGCAGATGAACATACCGTTTTTGTAGCCAATCATTTTTCGCATAATGGTTTGGTAGCGTATGAGGAGATGCTGAAGAGACTCGATGGATTTGTGGTTTCGTATGACGGATTGACGCTGAGAGTATGATTTATTAACGAGGAAGATTTAATCGATGAAAAAAGCAATTAAGATGATCAGCTGCCTTTTGGTAATTTGCTTTTGTGCGGTTGCGGTAGCTGAGACATTTATTACAGACTCGTTTGTTGATGAATTGTTTGCACATAGTTCGACCGCGGAATTGGCTGAACTGTATGAACGCATAGAACAGGAACTTGTCGAGCGTGGATATGTCAGCAAGGAAAACTATGTTCTGAATATCAATACAAACAAGTTTCACTACTCCTATTGTAAAAGCACGGATACGATCAAAGAAAAGAATCGGCGTGAGCGCTTCTGCACCCGAGATGAGCTGATTGAGTTGGGGTTTGAGCCCTGTGGACTCTGTAAGCCATAGTTGATTTAAAAAGTTTTTGTAAATCGACAAAATGGTGTTGACAAAACCTGATATGTACGTTATAATGATTTCCGTTGTGAACGACACAACACTGTAGACCATGGAGAGTTGGCTGAGTGGTCGAAGGCGCACGACTGGAAATCGTGTTTACGTTGATAGCGTAACTAGGGTTCAAATCCCTAACTCTCCGCCAGATGGCATTTTGATACGCTCGCTCCGCATCAAAATGACCTCCCGTATAGAGCAGATGTGGCGCATCTGCTCTTTTTTTGCGCCTCAAAACAGATGATACACCAATTTGGGACAGGGTGCAAGAGGAAAAACGCAAAAAACGGCCTTTTAAGGCCGTTAATGATGGATGGATGAGGGAATACCAAGGGGGG
>JAZKYW010000026.1:0-4529 GCA_045612325.1 Candidatus Limiplasma sp.
GGCTGCCGCCAGTTCTGCGTGATCCTTTTTGAATCTGGCACTATCAAAGCGGCTAGTAGTGTAAGGCGTCCATGTAACCTTGAAAGCACCGGCCAGAAGAGTTTCTTCCTCGCCCATCACCTGTTTGATGGCGTCTTCTGCTGCCTGGATCTCGTTGTCCAGTTCTTCGCGCATGCGCTTGAGTTCCAGAAGTTCCTTGACCTTGTTTTCCATGTTAGGGTTGCTCATTCGGGTGTACCTCCTTTTGTTTGGTTGGGCTCTCGCTCAACCTTGTGAATTCATTATAACATACTAACGTTAGTATGTCAATTTTTGAAAAAACCGTATACTAGTGTTAGTATGAGCGAATGAATACTTGTGTTAGTATGCTTTGAGCGATATAATACGATAGGAGGTGAAAATATGGCTAAAACCCAAACATCCACCGCTGTAAAGCGGCGATACAATGAAAAGGCGTATGATCGCCTTGCAATAACTATCCCCAAGGGCAAAAAAACAATGGTAGAAGCCTATGCGCAGACCAAAGGCCTATCAGTCAATGGATTAATCAATATTCTTTTACGGGATGCTTTGGCCCTTGAGGAGGACGCGTGGAAGAATGCTTCTGAAGTCGATAAGGTGGGGCAGGCATAAAACTGCAGTTGATGCGTATTCGATCGTTTACGCTTCAAGGTGCTTTGGTTAGCAACTGACTTGGAAATATCAGTTGTTGACGGCGTAGTAGAACAAAGATATGCTGTGGTTGATGCCAATCTACTTTATATGAACCTAATCTGAAATGTGGGCGAAAAAGAAGAAGTACATAAGCTTTCTGTGAAAAGTGCCCACAGAATGAATTCGTAATCAAAGTCGTGGTCTTTCTGCGAAAGGAGATTTCACATTGGAAGGAAAGACTGCAAGAAATAAGCGTAAAGATAGTGCGAATTTGACTCTGCACAAGGGAGAATCCCAACGTCCTAATGGCGGTTATGATTATCGCTGGATGGACGTGGACGGCAAAAGACGCTCGGTATATGCTAAGACACTGGAAGAACTGCGAATAGCAGAA
Organism: Candidatus Limiplasma sp.; assembly: GCA_045612325.1. GTDB lineage: Bacteria > Bacillota > Clostridia > Christensenellales > Aristaeellaceae > Limiplasma. The sequence goes on from JAZKYW010000026.1 coordinate 1,049, forward strand.
GCGCAGATTCATCAGGATCAGCGAGATGGAATTAAGACGGAAGCGCGAACGGTAACGCTTAACGACATGTATGAACTTTGGAAACAGCTAAAACGTGGCTTGAAGGACAATACCTTTCAGAATTACCAGTACATGTACCGTACGTTTGTAAAGCCCTCGTTTGGCAGGAAAAGGATTTCTACCCTGCTCAAGTCGGACGTCAAACGGTTTTACAATACGCTGGTGGATGAAAGAGGGCTTTCGGTTTCAACAGTCGACAGTGTTCATACCGTGCTGCACCAGCTGTTGGATATGGCTGTGGATGACCACTATATCCGTCATAATCCTGCAGATAACGTGCTGAAAGAACTGAAGCAGACACATGTGCCTGTTTCTGAAAAGCGCCGCGCTTTAACGCTGCAGGAGCAGGAAAGGCTGCTGAGTTTTCTGCGAAAATCACCTCAGTATGGTCACTGGTATCCCGTATTTGCTGTGATGATTGGAACAGGAATGCGTGTGGGGGAGACGGTGGGGTTACGCTGGTGTGACATCGATATGGAACAGGGTGTGATTGATGTAAACCACACGCTGGTCTACTACAAGCACGAAATCAACGGTTGCTACTGCAATATCCATACACCGAAAACGAGAAGCGGTATTCGCAAGATCCCTATGCTTGATTCTGTGAAGGAAGCTTTTGCAGAAGAGCGGCGGAGGCAGTTTGAAGCCGGTATCAGGTGTAATGCAACGATTGACGGGTATACGGATTTTATCTTCGTCAACCGCTTTGGTGATCCCCAGCATCAGGGAACCCTGAACAAGGCGCTGCGCAGGATCATCCGTGACTGCAATGACGAGATGCTGGTGCAAGGCAAACGTGATCCTGTGCTGCTTCCGCACTTCAGTTGTCATACACTGCGCCATACGTTCACAACCAGAATGTGCGAGGCAGGCGTCAACGTCAAAGTGATTCAGGATACATTGGGGCATGCGGATGTTTCTACGACGCTGAACATCTACGCAGATGTCACCAAGGAATTGCAGCGATCAGAGTTTGAAACGTTTGGAACGTACCTGCGTATGAAAACTGGCTGTTGAGCTTACGCCAATTTACGCCAAAACTTACGCCAATTTGTTCTGAAAGTGTTGATCTGTAACGTTTTGAAGCCCTCCAACCCCGACCTCACCGAGCGCTTCGAGTTCTTCATCAACGGCCACGAGTTCGGCAACGCTTTCTCCGAGCTCAACGACCCCATCGACCAGCGCAAGCGTTTTGAGGAGCAGGTCAAGCAGCGTCACGCTCAGGGCATCCTGACCGCTCAGGTGGACGAGGACTACGTCAACGCCCTCGAGTACGGCATGCCTCCCACAGGCGGCCTGGGCATCGGCATCGACCGTATGGTCATGCTCATGACTGACAACGCCTCCATCCGCGACGTACTGCTGTTCCCCACCATGAAGCCCGTGGACTAAGAAATTGGTGTGGGGGAAAGATTTAAACCAAATCTAAATCACAAAAGCAATTTCGACAAGAAAGCAAAGTTTCTAAAAAGGCTTCTCTCCATTGTGAGAGGAGCCTTTCTTATGTGCGATACTGCACGAATGAACAATAAATACAATAGATCTGTGCACATAAGTGAAGTAAGATATTATCCATCAGCAGGAAAGAGGGTTTGTAAAAGCACAACGTTATCACTTGCCGCTCAATCAATCCAAAAGCCAGATTGATACTATCAAACGAAAGCTAAATGGATAGCACCGTGATTTGAAACGCATGTGGTTTTGAGTTGGATATCTTTTTATGTGGTTGAACAAAAATCAACTTTTATCCCCCACTCTAACGACTAATTTCTGCTTATCCGAAGCAGTTGACAGCCTCACTGTAAAGCTGTTATACTCAATACAATATTCCTGACAGGAGGACAAAACCATGGTAGAATCCCGCTGCGGCCTTTTGTGCAGCGAATGCAAATATCGCGAGATCATGAAGTGTGAAGGCTGTCTCAAAATCAAAAAACCTTACTGGGATAAGAAATGCCCCATCAAAAACTGCGTGGAAGGCAAAAAGCTGGTACACTGCGGTCAGTGCGAGCGTTTCCCCTGCAAGCAGCTGCATGAGTTTGCCTACGACCCTGCCACCGACAGCGAAGGCACCCGCATCGAGCAGCTTACCGACTGGAAAAACGAAGGCTGATTTCATATTCACATTCAAAGCCCGCGGCATAAAAAGCATACTGCGGGCTTTTTGATGGACAAATCGTCCTTGTTTTTCCCGAATGAATTATGAAAATTGCGTGAATATTGCTTCAGTACTGGAAATTTGACCGCGAATCGTGTTATACTATTAAAACCATTTCAAAAAAATAACTGGAGGCATCATATTATGGCTAAGAAGAATTCCCGTCCCAATCTGGCTGACCGCAAGAGCGCAAGCAAAAAGGCCGAGGAGAAGAAGCTTGCTGAGCGCAAGGCTTACTGGGATGCTCATAAGAAGCAGATCCTGACCGTTGCTGCCATCGCTATCGCTGCTATCATCGTGCTGAGCATGGCGATCGATCTCCTGTACGTTCCCTCCAACACCATCCGCTCCTTCATGGGCAACCTGATCAACGTTCCCGAGAACGCCCTCATCCGTGAAATGGACGGCGACTACTACGTATTCGGCAGCGTGCAGACCCCCGAAGGCTTCGAGGCTGCTGAGTATGGCGTTGACATGACTGCCGATGACAACGAGACCTTCTACTACTTCGAGACCACCGATGAAACCAAAGCCGTTGACAACGTATACGTGATCGGCGTTAAGGAACGCACCGCTGCCGACATGGTCGAATCCATCGCCGCCACCCTCGCCTACGAGGATATGGGCGAACTGCGCGTCGGCACCATCGCTGGCCACGAAGTACACTACTTCTTCGGCAAGACCATCCCCGACTCCGAAAACATGGAACAGTACGTTTCCAACCTGATCTGCTACATCGACAGCGTTGAGGATTCCTGCGTGCTGGTTTCCCTGTCCACCACTCCCGCCGCTCTTGAAGAGCTGCCCACCGAGGAAGACATGGTCGCCGAGAGCGAAGCCATCTTCTCTGCTATCACCGTCAACAAGTAATTGCAAAAAACCAAAGCGCTCTGTGATTCGTCACAGAGCGCTTTTTTGATAAAAAAACGCACCCGCGACACTGCGTGAACTGCACCCCATTTGTTAGACAGTATGGTATACTGAAAAACGAATGGGGTGTTTGTTATGCCAAAAGGAGTACCGAAGAAGAGATATACACCAGAGTTCAAGACACATGTAGTGGAAACGATGCAAAAAGAATGCTTAAGCCACAAAGAAGCAGAACGGTGCTTCGAATTGCCGCATGGACGAGCAGCAGCGTGGGAACGAATCTACCTTGAAGAAGGTCCGGAAGGCCTGGAAATCGAAAGACGAGGACGAAACAGTACGGGCCGTCCAAGAAAATTGTCCAAGGAAGCAGAGGAAGACTTGCTGGCAGAAGTA
>JAZKYW010000027.1:0-6196 GCA_045612325.1 Candidatus Limiplasma sp.
TTCTTTGGCCTCTGTTGCCAAGCTGCCCTTCAAGGATGCGCAGGACGGCATCTCCAACACCTTCTCCATCATTCCCGGCGCGCTGGGCAAGGACGACCGCATCTTCATGGGCGACCTTGACATCGACCTCGATTGCCTCAACGGCGCCTGCGCTACCCCCACCCTGTTTGAGGGCATGGATGGCGAAGAGAACTGACCCGAAAGGAGACACAACCATGAAAGCGACCGAAAACCAGATCGATAACCTCGTAAGCCTGCTGGACGGCTATGTCAAAAAGGGCGGTCATCACCTCAATGTAAACGTATTCAGCAAGGAGACCCTGCTGGATGCGCAGGCTCATCCCGAAAAGTATCCTCAGCTGACCGTGCGCGTCAGCGGTTACGCCGTCAACTTCATCAAGCTGACCAAGGAACAGCAGGATGAAGTTATCTCCCGTACCTTCCACGACCAGATGTAAGCCATGAAAGGCTACATCCATTCGACGGAAAGCTTCGGCACGGTCGATGGGCCGGGTGTACGGTTTGTGGTGTTTTTTCAGGGCTGTCCCATGCGCTGCCTGTACTGCCACAATCCCGATACATGGAAGCCGGGCGAAGGGCAGCAGATGACCGCGGAGGATATCCTTGCGCTGTACCGCAAAAACAAAGCATTCTATCAGAAAGGCGGCATCACTGCCACGGGCGGCGAGCCCATGCTGCAGCTGGCCTTTCTGACGGAGCTGTTTGAAAAGGCGAAGGCGGAGGGCATCCACACCTGTCTGGATACCTCCGGCATCACCTACCGCGAAGCGGAAAGGGAGCGCTACGAGCGCCTGCTTGCCGCTACGGACCTCATCATGCTGGATATCAAGCATGCCATTGGCGAAAAGCACCTTGCGCTGACGGGCCTGGACAATGCGCCCGTGCTGGCCTTTGCGCGCTTTGCCTGTGAAAAGGGCGTGCCACTGTGGATTCGCCACGTGGTGGTGCCCGGCTGGACGGATGATGAAGCCTCGCTTGCACAGGTGGGCCGCCTGATGGCGACGCTTGGCAGCGTGAAAGCGCTGGATGTGCTGCCCTACCACAACATGGGCGTGCACAAGTACCGCGAACTGGGCATCCCCTATCCGCTGGAGGATGTGCCCGCGCTCAGCACCGCCGATGCGCAGAAAGCCCGCGCCGTGATTTTGCAGGCGTACAGGGAAAGCAAAATGGCATAACTGATTTGCCAAACTGTAAGAAACAAGCCCCTCCGTATGTGCGGAGGGGTTTTTTCTCTTGCACAGCGTTGTGCAAAAGGGTATAATAAAGGCGGTATCTGTTTCGTTTCGTATCAACAACAGAAAGGGAGTCAAATGAAGATGAAGAAGTTTGTTTCCATCCTGCTTTGCCTCGTAATGAGCCTTACCCTGTGTGTTTCCTGCGCCTCTGCCGAGGGCCTGAAGGTCGCGCTGTGCGTGGCTGAAACGCTGGGCGACCTTGGTTTCTATGACAGCGCCAACGAAGGCCTGAAGCGTCTGGAAGCCGATTACGGCGTTGTGGGCAGCGTTGTGGAATGCAAGGCTGACGCCAGCATGTTCATGGTTGCGCTGGTAGAAGCCGCCGAGACCAACGATGTGGTCGTGGCTGTTGGCTGGCAGTTCTGGGACGGTCTGGTAGAAGTAGTGCCCCAGCTGCCCGAAACCAAGTTCATCTTTGTAGATAACGGCCTGGATGGCGTGGGCGACAACCTGCTCTCCATCGTTTATGCCGAAAATCAGGGCAGCTTCCTGGCGGGCTACATCGCCATGAAGGTGTCCGAGACCGGCGTTGTCGGCGTTGTTGCCGCCGAGGACAGCGAGACCATCAACAACTTCGTTGTGGGCTACAAGCAGGGCGCTCTGTATGCCAACCCCGAAGGCACTGTGCTGGATGCCGTGTACACCGACGGCGACTATGAAGCTCCCGACAAGGGCAAGGAAGCTGCTCTCAGCCTCTACAGCCAGGGCGCGGATGTTGTGTATCAGGTAGCCGGCAAGACCGGTCTGGGCGTGTTTGAAGCCGCTGCCGAGCAGGGCAAGTATGCCATCGGCGTGGACAGCGACCAGAAGTACATCAATCCTGACGTCATCGTCACCTCCATGCTCAAGAAGGTAGGCGACAGCGTTTACAGCGTTATCTCCCAGTACATCACCGACGGCACCTTCGCCGGCGGCACCATCTGGGAAGCCGACATGACCACCGGTCTGGTAGGTCTGGGCTTTGGCGATGATACCATGACCCAGCAGGTCAGCCCCGAGCTGAAGGCTGAAGTGGAAGCACTGGCTGAGAAGATCATCTCCGGCGAGATCGTTGTGGAATCCACCCGCTGATGGGGTGCATCTTCACAATCCTGCCCATTGAGTAAGAAACCGAATGGGGCTGCACACCGCGCAGGTGTGACAGCCCCATGTTTCCATCATCCGTAAGGAGAGTACCATGAGCACCAACGAGATCGTACGCTTTGAGCGTGTGAGCAAGCAGTATCCCGGTACGCTGGCCAATGACAACGTAAGCCTCTCCATCCGCAGGGGCGAGGTGTTTGCATTGGTGGGCGAAAACGGCGCGGGCAAAAGCACGCTGATGAATCTGCTCTACGGCATGCAGCGTCCCACGCTGGGCGAAATCTATATCAAGGGCAACCGCACAGGCGCGCAGCACAATCCCGAAAATGCCATGCGTCTTGGCGTTAGCATGGTGCATCAGCATTTTAAGCTGGTGCCCGGCTTTACCGTGGCGCAGAACATCATGCTGGGTCATGAGCCTAAGAAGGGCCTGTTTTATGACGGGGCAGAAGCCATCCGCCGCGTGAAGGAACTGAGCGATACCTACGGCCTGCAGGTGGAGCCCACCGATACCGTGCGCGATTTGAGCGTGGGTCTGCAGCAGCGTGTGGAAATTTTGAAGGCGCTTCGTACGGGCGCGGATGTGCTCATCCTTGACGAGCCCACCGCTGTGCTCACCCCTCAGGAAACGGACGAGCTGTTCAATGTGATCCGCCGCATCGTGGAAGAAAAGGATATGACGGTCATCCTCATCACGCACAAGCTGCCCGAGGTGATGCGCATTTCCGACCGCGTGGGCGTTATGCGCAGGGGCAGGCTGGAAAAGGTGCTGAATACCGCAGATACCTCCGAGCGCGAGATCGCGTCGCTGATGGTGGGCCGTGACGTTATTTTTGACGACCTGCGCACAGAACAGCGCGCAGGAAAGCCCATGCTTGAAATTTACAACCTGAAGGCGCTGAGCGACCGCGGACTTCCCGCGCTCAACGGCGTTACGCTGCATGTGAGCGCAGGCGAGATCGTCGGCGTGTGCGGCGTGGAGGGCAACGGTCAGACTGAGCTTGCGGAGTGCATCGCAGGTATGCGCGGTGTGAGCTCGGGCGCCATTTCGCTGCGCGGCAGGGAGGTAACGGGGGAGACGCCCCGCGCCATCCGCGAAAACGGTCTGAGCTACATCCCCGAGGACCGACTGGCGATGGGCATGGACGCCAAAGCCAGCGTGGCGGAAAACCTGCTGCTGGGCCGTCAGCGCACGCGTGAGTTCAGCTTTTTCGGTATCCACCTCAAAAAACGCAAAATCAGCCGCCATGCGCGTGAGATGATCAAAACCTATGACATTCGCACAGGCGGCGAGGATGAGCCCGCAGGAGCGCTCTCGGGCGGCAATATGCAGAAGGTCATCATCGCCCGCGAGTTTGAGTTTGACGCCCCTGTGCTGCTGGTGTGCCAGCCCACGCGCGGCGTGGACATCGGCGCGGCGGAGTTCATCCACGAAAAGATCATCCAGAAGCGCAACGAAGGCTGCGCTGTGCTGCTGATCAGCGCCGATCTGGATGAGCTGTTCCGCCTGAGCGACCGAATGATCACCCTCTATGACGGGCGCATCACAGGCGAATTCAAGGCGGGTACGATCGATAAACAGGCCATCGGCTACTTCATGACCGGCGGCTATCAGGAGGTGAGCGCAGAATGAAAGGTTTGATGCAATCCCTCCGTGCGCTCGTGCGCCTGAAACCCTCTCAGAAAATGACGAGGGATTACCTGTTTTCGCTTGTGGTCGCGGTCGTGCTTGCGCTGCTTGCGGGCGCGGGCATCATGCTGCTGACGGGTCACGACCCCGTGCAGTGCTACACTGCGCTCATTAACGGCGCGCTGGGCAAGCCCCGCGCCGTGGGCAATACGCTTGCCAAAACCATCACCCTGTGCCTGACGGGCCTTGCCATGAGCATTGCTGCCAAGGCGGGCGTGTTTAACGTAGGCGGCGAAGGCCAGCTGTTTCTGGGCGCAATGGCGGCTGCCGTGGTGGGGGCGCGCGCTCAGGGCCCTGCGTGGCTGGTGGTGATCCTTTCGCTGCTGGCAGCCATGGCGGCCGGCGGCCTGTATGCGCTGCTTCCCGGCTGGCTCAAGGTAAGGTGGAAGGTGGATGAGGTCATTACCACCATCATGCTCAACTCCGTTGCCATCTATTTTTGCTCCTATCTGGCAAACGGCCCGCTCAAGACCGCCGAACGCGGCATTGCAACGGGTACCGACAGCATCATGAAAGCGGCAGCCTTTACGCCTTTGATCAAACTGAGCAACCTGACCACGGGCGCATTCTATGCCGCCGCTGTGGCGCTGATCGTTTGGTACATCATGAGCCGTTCCTCCGTCGGCTTTGAAATGAAATTGACGGGCGAGAATGATACCTTTGCCCGCTACGGCGGCATTTCCACCGGCAAGCTGATGCTGTGGAGCATGGTGCTTAGCGGCGCCATCTGCGGCATGGTGGGCATGCTGGAGGTGTTTGGCTTGCACAAGCGCTTTATCACCACCGTGAGCAACGAGTTCTATTTTGACGGCATGCTGGTCGCTATGATCATGCGCTACAATCCGTTTGGCGTCATCGTCATGAGCTTCTTCTTCGCCATCCTCTCCATCGGCGGCAAGTCCATGGAGCTTTCGGCAGGCGTGCCCAGCGAACTCATCCTCATTGTTCAATCCATCATCATTTTCTTCATGGCGGCGGAAAGCGGTATCCGCACCTCGATCAGCAACCGCCTGAGCGTGCGCAAAGCACGCCTGCGCGCAGGAAAGGGGGATGCGTAACATGGGCGATATCTTCAATGTACTGCTTTTGCAAAACACCCTCCGTACAGCGACCCCTGTGGTGCTGGCAGCCATGGGCTGTCTGATGACCCAGCATGTAAATATCACCAACATCGGTATTGACGGCATGATGCTCATCGGCGCGTTCTTTGCGGTCGTGGGCAGCTATTATCTGGGCAGCTGGGTAGGCGGTCTTGCGCTTGCGCTGGCGGTAGGCGCGCTGCTGGGCTTGTTCTACTATGTGTTCGTCATCAAGTTCAAGAGCGATGAGTTCATCATTGGCGTGGCGCTCAACATCTTTGCGGGCGGTTTGACGGTGTTCCTGCTGCGCACCATGTTTGGCGTAACGGGCTCCTTTACCGACCCTGCCATCGTGGCGCTGCCTACGATCCATATTCCGTTTTTGGAAAAAATCCCCGTGGTGGGCGAACTGCTCAGCGGCAATACGCTGCTGGTGTATGTAAGCTGGCTACTGGTGCCTGTGTGCTGGGCATTCATTTACAAAACGCCCGCAGGCCTGCATCTGCGTGCGGCGGGTGAATATCCTGATGCGCTGGCTGCCTGCGGCAAGAGTCCCGATAAAATGAAGTGCCTCGCAAGCGTCCTTTGCGGCGTGCTCAGCGCCATGGCGGGCGCGCATCTGTCGCTGGGCTACCTGACCATGTTTACCCAGAATATGAGCGCATCCCGCGGCTATGTGGCCTTTGCGTGCGTCATCTTCGGCGCAGGCAACCCTGTGCGCGTATTCTTCGCCGCGCTGCTGTTTGGCTTTATCAACGCCTTGGGCCTGCGCATGCAAAAGTACATCCCCTCGGATATTACCTCCATGGCGCCCTATGTGGTGACCATCGTGATGATGGTGGTTGTGGTGCTCTCCGGGCGCAGAAAACATGGCGTGAAGGGGTAAACGACGATGGATGTGAAAGGCATTGTTGTTGCTGTATCCAGACAGCGGTGGCTCAAAGTGAACACCAAGCCTGTCCGCGGGCATGCGATGGACGGCGCGACATTTCCGCACTTCATCAAGGTGAAATTCGTTGTGGATGGTAAGGAGTACATCTATCGCAAATGGATCGGCGCACGGCTGCCAGTGCCTAGCGTCGGAA
>JAZKYW010000028.1:0-6806 GCA_045612325.1 Candidatus Limiplasma sp.
CCCATCGTCGGCATTGACGATACCGCTGTGGATTTCGAGATCCTTGCCAACCGTCCCGACTGTCTGTGCGCCATGGGCATTGCCCGCGAGACCGCCGCTGCTCTGGGCACCGAGTTCAAGGCCCCCGAGATCACCGTCAAGGAGATCGGCGGCGACATCCGTGACGAAGTAAAGGTCAGCGTGGAAGCCACCGACCTGTGCCCCCGCTATGCTGCCCGCGTCATCAAGAACGTGCGCATCAAGCAGAGCCCCCTGTGGCTGCGCAAGTATCTGCACGGCGCCGGCCTGCGTGCCATCAACAACATCGTTGATATCACCAACTATGTGATGATCGAGTACGGCCATCCCATGCACGCCTTTGACCTGAGCAAGGTACGCGGCCGCGAGATCGTGGTTCGCCGCGCCCATGAGGGCGAAATGCTGACCACTCTGGACGGCAACGAGCACGCCCTGCGCACTGACGACCTGGTCATCTGCGACAAGGAGCGCGCCACCGGCCTTGCCGGCGTCATGGGCGGCGAAGAGAGCGAGATCATCGAAGGCACCACCGACGTTATGTTCGAGTGCGCCGTCTTTGACCGCACCGCCATCCGTCTCACCGGCCGTGCTCACGGCATGCGCACCGAAGCCAGCGGCCGTTTCGAGCGCGGCGTTGCCTGCGGCACCGTTATGGACGCCCTCAACCGCGCCTGCCAGCTGGTAAACGAGCTGGATGCCGGCGATGTTGTCAGCGGCTGCTACGACATCTACCCCACTCCCAAGCCCCAGCAGATGATCACCGCCAGCGTTGCCCGCATTCAGGAGCGCGCCGGCGTGGACATCCCCGCCGACGCTATGGTGGATATCCTGACCAAGCTGCACTTTGGCGTTGAGCGCGACGGCGACAAGCTGACCGTGACCGTTCCTTCCTTCCGTGAGGATATGGAAGGCGAGGCCGACGTTTGCGAGGAGTGCCTGCGCATCTACGGCTACCATCACATCGGCGCCACCAACATGGTCGGCCAGACCACTCAGGGCGGCGTAAGCCCCATGAAGGCTCTGAAGAACCGCATCGGCAAGCTGCTGGTCGGTCTGGGCTATCTGGAAGTCATGAACTTCTCCTTCACCGGCGTAAGCGAGATCCACAAGCTGGGCCTGCCCGAGGAAGACCTGCGCAACCAGCCCATGCCCATCCGCAATCCTCTGGGCGAGGATACCGCCGTTATGCGTCCCACCCTGGTTTGCGACATGATGCGCACCATCGCTTTCAACCAGAATCACTCCACCGAGACCGCCAGCCTCTATGAAATGGCTGCTGTGTTCAACCATCACCAGCCCACCGAAGAAGGCCTGCCCACCGAGACCCAGACCCTGTGCCTTGGCTCCTACGGCCCCAATGTGGACTTCTTCACCGTGCGCGGCGCTCTGGAAGCCATCCTGCGTATGTGCGGCATCACCTGCGAGGTGGAAGCCGGCGGCGATTGCTACTATCATCCCGGCCGTTGTGCCCGTCTGGTACGCGGCGGCACCGTCTTCGCCGTACTGGGCGAGGTACATCCCTCCGTGCGCGAGCGCTTCAACATGCCCAAGCGCGCCATCGTGGCTGAATTGAACCTGCAGAATCTGCTGGCCTTTGCCAAGCCCATGGGCGAGATGAAGCCCCTGCCCCGCTTCCCCGCCATGCAGCGCGACCTTGCCCTCGTGATGGCTGAGTCCGTCAACGTTGGCCCGCTGATGAGCGAAATGAAGAAGGCTGCCGGCAAGTTGCTGGAATCCATCGAGATGTTCGACGTATACCGCGGCGCTCAGATCGGCGAAGGCAACAAGTCCATCGCCTTCTCCCTCACCTTCCGTGCTCCCGACCGCACCCTCACCAACGAGGAAGTGCAGAAGGCCATGGACAAGGTGCAGAAGGTTTGTGCCGACAAGTACAACGCCGTCATCCGCGGCTAAGCTAAACGCGAAGAGGGAAGGTTCAACCCCGCGTTGGAACTTGGTTCTTTTTTCGTCAGGCAGGTTATTGTGCCGCTATGCATTTGCTGGTACGCTGTATAGGCAAGGAGGCGAATGATCATGACCATCGGTCAACACATTGCAGACCGCCGCAAGGCGCTCGGCCTTACCCAGCAGCGCCTTGCGGATGCACTGCACGTATCTTTCCAGGCGGTTTCCAAATGGGAAACAGGCGTTACCCTTCCCGATGCAGCGATGCTGGTACCGCTTGCGCGGGTTTTGAATACATCGCTTGATGCGCTGGTAGGCTATCACCCCACCCCTGCCACGGATTATGAGCAGCGCTATCAGGAGGATGGCTTTTACTGGGGCATTGAGCCCAACAGGCTTTGCTATGAGCTGATGCAGCGCAAGCCGCCCACAAAGCCATACCGCGTGCTGGATATCGGCTGCGGCGAAGGCAAGGACGCCGTATTTCTTGCCCGCAACGGCTACGCGGTATCGGCATTTGATATCGCCGTCAGCGGACTGAAAAAAGCACGGGAATTGGCACAGCGTCACGGCACGGCGGTGGATTTCTTTCAGGCGGATTTGCTGGATTATCGCCCCGAAGGTGTTTTTGACATTGTGTTTTCAAGCGGCGTGTTCCATTATCTGCCGCCGCACAAACGCGGCGAAGCGATCGAGCGTCTCAAGGCGCACACTGCTCCGCACGGGCTGCACTTGATCAATGTATTTGTGGATAAGCCCTTCATCACCCCGCCGCCCGATGCGGAAGCTGCCGAAACGGCGCACCTGCCGTGGCGCTCGGGTGAGTTGTTCACGCACTATCACGATTGGAAACTGCACACCTGCAAGGAGATCATCTTTGACTGCAACTCGGGCGGCATGCCCCATCAGCATTGTATGAATGTGATGGTCGCTGAGAAAATGACGGATTAAAAAAGAGAAGGCGAAAGCCTTCTCTTTTTGATTGCTTATTTCCAGTTATCCAGCATGTAATCCAGCAGGACGATGGCGGTTTCGATGTTGCCGCTGCCAATGGGCAGGCAGGCAATGGCGCCGTTGGGCTGCATATCGTAATCCCACATGCCTTTCAGCGCATCGAGCGGGATACCGAACAGGCCCGTATAACCCGTTTCGGGGTTGGTGGCGATACCCGCCGTCAGGTCGATGCCTTCCACGTTCAGCGTGCCGTCATCCACATAGGGCTGCAGGTCGACCATGGCATCTTCATAGGCGTAGGTCTTGAAATAATCCTTCTGCAGCATATACAGGTCGCCCTGACCGGCTGCGATCCATACCATCAGCTGGGTGTGACCGTAGGTTTCATCCGTGCCGGCAATGTTGAAGCTTACTTCCTCCATCGTGGGGAAAAGCACGGGCTTCAGTTCTTCCAGCAGGGCATTGCCAAGGTCCACCGTATCGTTGCTGGAGGCGCCCTGATAGTACCATTCCAGCTTCAGGTTTTCCGGGGGCTGATAGTGGGTCATGGTAAAAATAAGGTTCCAGCCAAAAATGCCCACAACCAGCAGGAGCGCATACTGCCACCAGTTGTAATGGAAATGGGTCTCAATACGTTTTTTGGTGATAGGAAGTTTGGGCGCAGCCATAAGTGCCTCCTGTATATGCAAAAAATAAAGCCGACTCTGCCGCTTACCGACATAGTATACCATAATTGATACCAAATTACCACATGGATTGTGTAAACGTACGGTGAACAAAATCAACCTTCGGGAAAGAACATATGCTCTACATAGCGTTCGTTGAACAATGCGTTGCCGCCAAGGTCCACATGAACGGCCTTTTGGGCGATGGAACGCAGCTTTGCAAGGCTTTCGGCACGCAAAAGCGTTTGCACCGTACCATCAAGCGCAGCATTGCCGATTACTTGCGTGCGGCGAACAAGTTCCTCAGGCAAAAGACCGATCTTTGCGGCGTTTTCCAACCTGAGATGGCTGCCGAAGCCGCCTGCAAGATAAACCTTCGCCACATCCTGCAGCTGTACGCCCGCCGCATGCAGCAGGCACTCGATGCCTGCCGCAACAGCCGCTTTCGCCAGCTGTACCGCGCGGATATCTGCCTGCGTAATTACGCAGTTTTCCTGCAAAACGATCTCGTCGTCGTCCAAAGCGCCTGTTTCGTCCAGCCATTCCAACTCCAGAAATGCTGCCACGGCGTCCACAAGGCCCGACCCGCACACGCCCTTCGCAGGCGCATCACCGATGGTACTCACCTTAAGCGCGCCGTTTTCCACCGTTACGCAGTCGATGGCGCCCGGTACGCTGCTCAGACCGCAGCTGATGCCGGCCCCCTCAAACGCAGGGCCTGCCGCTGTGGAGGTGACATACAAAACGCCGTCCTTCCACAACGCTATTTCGCCATTGGTACCGATATCGCACAAAAGTGCGATCTCGTTTTGGTCGCACATGCCGCTTGCCAGCACAGCGCAGGTGATATCTGCCCCGACAAATGCATGCAGGCACGGCGGCAGGTAGGCTGTTCTTTCGCCCAACTTGAACTGCTCGTCAAAGAGATGGTCCGCTTCAAACGGCGCATGTGAAAGCGCTGAGGGGTTTTTGCCCATCAGCAGATAGAGCATGGTGGTATTGCCCGTGACTGCAAGCGTTTTGACCTGCGCAGGCAGAAGCTCTGCCTGTGCCGCAGCACGCGCGAGCAGCGTTTCAATCGCTGCGCAAATCATATCCTGCAAAAGGACGGCTTTGCCATCCAGCGCAGCGCCGATACGGCCGATGACATCCGCCGCCACCGCGATTTGCGGATTGGCCATAGACGCCACACTCAGGCATTGACCCGTTTGCAGGTCATAAAGTCTGAGCGCAAGGGTGGTGGTGCCGATATCCACCGCCGCGCCAACACCTTCGCCAAGCGGCTTGTCGGGCGTCAGCTGCGCTGCGCTGCCTGTTTCGATTTGTGCCATGGGCTGATGCTGCGGGATGGATACGCTTGCATCGCCCAGTACCTGTGCCCTGCAGATGAGCCTTGCGCCGAAGCGTTCTTCCTCCGTCGACGGTGCGGAAAGTTCTCCCTGCATGAGCGCAGCGCACTTGCCGCACGTCCCGCGTCCGCCGCAGGGCATGGGCGTCCATATGCCTGCCTTCTGCAAAGCGTCCGCGACCCTTTCCCCATGCTGTACCTGCAATTGCGTTTGCTGAAATCCCTGATAAACCGTCAGGATGGGCATAAGGTTCTCCTCTTTCTCAAAACAACAGAACGCTGAAATAGGTTACGGTGTTCTGCCCATTGATATATTTGAGTGACGTCTGCTTTGTGGTGTTGTACACATCCACGCCGTACGCCTCTAGCGAGGGCAGGGCTTTTTCGGGGAAACGGCAGGGCTGTCCGTCTGCTTTGGCACAGCTTTCACACACGCCGCAGCCGCCGCAGGTGAGGTGGAGATGGTCGCCTACCAGCGTTTTGGCAGCGTCCTCAATGCAGTGTGTGATGGCTATATGCCTCTTTTTGGCCTCGCCCATGCCTTCGATGTCGAAGCTGTCCTCCAATTCGCCGATGGTCTGATACCACAAACCGTGCTGATAGCTGTGTATCTTCGCGATCAGCTCGTCGATATCCCCCACATCAGGCGGACACATCCAGCAGCGTCCCCACTGACCGCACATATTCTGACGGCATGCATCACGGAACGTTGCAGAAGTGATGATTTGATCAACGGTGATCATTTCCGCCTTCGCCGCACCGGCATCCAGCGCCAGTTTGATGAGCTGTTCGTTCATTGTGCGCCTCCCTGTTTATGCAAAAAGAGCCCGCCGAAACAGCGACGGGCAAATTGACGCATCAAAGCGCCTTAAAGAAAGCCTGAATGTTTTCCCAGTTGGCGTGCGCGGGAATATCGCAGCCGGAGGAGGGAACAAAGTTGGCGTAGCCGCCGCAGCGTTCCATCAGCTCGCGGGTAGCCTGTGTGATGCTTTCGGGCGTGCCGTTGGCAAACTGACCTGCGGGGTCGATGTTGCCCATGACCAGCACATCCTCGGGCGTGGCTTTCAGGATGGCTTCCATATCCACGGCATTGCCGAAGTGATAGGCCGCCGCACCCTGCGCGTACAAACCTTCCAGCATGTTGGGCACGGAATTGCCGCAGTTATGATAGATCACGGCAAATTCATTCGTCTGCAGGGCATCAACGATGCGCTTGACATACGGCATGGAGAACTCCTCCGCCATATCGGGGCTCAAAACACCTGCGAGGGGTTCCGCCATCAATACGCCGTCAGCGCCCGCCTGCTTCATGGCATTGGCATAAGCAATGAGGAACTCCGTGGCCTTATCAAGCACCTTATGAACCGTTTCGGGCTCATCAAAGCAGGTGTACATGATCTCGGTCACGTCCATCAGGCGGCCAGCCAGCGTATACGGGCCGATCATGCCTGCAAGCAGGGGCTTATCGGTGATGGCTTCGCGCGCAAGGCGCACGGCCTCCACAAACACGCCAACGCGGCCAGCCTCCAAAGAAGGCACCTGAAGCGCGTCTGCTTCGTCCTCATCGCTCACCAGCGCCTCCACCACCGCGGGCAGTTCATCCTTTTCAAAGCGCACCTGTGCGCCAAAGGCTTCCACCTCCACGGAAAGATCCATCAGGCTGATAGCGGCAAGGGTATCGGTTTCATTGGCGACAAGCGCCATGGCCTTTACCTGCAGCGGTGCGGATTTGACCAGTTCCTCCACCGTTACGCCCAGTTTTTGCGCAGCGGGAAAGGACAGAATGGGCAGCGCGCGCTTTTTGGCAGAGCGCGCCTCTTCCCCAAGCAAATGACGAATGTTCATGCGTGCCTCCGTTGCTTATGCGCAGAACTCTACAGCAAGGTCAGCCGCGGAAGCAGCGTCGGGGGTATAGG
>JAZKYW010000029.1:0-2155 GCA_045612325.1 Candidatus Limiplasma sp.
TGGGCGTGCCGGTGGAGTTCATGAACCGTGAGGATATCCTGCAGGATCCCGTGACCGATATGCGCGGATGGGGCACCTATATGCAGCCGCCCGGCACATGGTCGGACGATACCGGCATGGTGCTGGCTGCGCTGGACAGCCTGATAAACGGCTACGACCCCGAAAACATGATGCAGCGCTTTGTCAGCTGGAGCCACGGCGGCGAATACTGGCCCTATGGCAAGGTGTTTGACATGGGCATGACCACAAATAAGGCCATCGGCAGATACAAGACCGGCGTGCCCGCGCTTGCCTGCGGCATGAGCGGCGACCGCGATAACGGCAACGGCAGCCTGATGCGCATATTGCCTGCGGCGCTGTATCTGTATCCCATAACGGGGCCGAATGTCTGCCGCGATGATAAGGCGATGCGCATGGTGCACGACATCAGCAAGCTTACGCATGCGCATCCGCGCTCTATGATCGCCTGCGGTATGTATGTGTCGGTCGCCTGTCAGCTGATGGCAGGGCAGGAGGTCCGTGCGGCGGTGCAGACGGGCATTATGGAGGCGGCGGGCTATTACATTGAAAAGGATTATGTGCAGGAGCTGAACCACTTCACGCGCCTTGCAGACCTTGACGCCTTCCGGCAGCTGAGTGCGGATGACATCCGCTCTTCGGGCTATGTGGTGCATACGCTGGAGGCTGCGCTGTGGTGCCTGCTGAACACTAAAAGCTTCAGGGAATGCGTGGTATTGGCGGCAAATCTCGGTGAGGATACCGATACTGTGGCGGCGGTCGCGGGCGGACTTGCGGGCATCGCCTACGGCATTGAAGGCGTGCCGGCTGCCTGGCAGCTGCTCATGCCCAAGACGGGCTTTATGGATACGCTGTGCAGGCAGCTGTATGCAGCGCACTACGGAAAATAAATAAAACCATATTGCGCCGGAAACTGGGGGAATAATGAAGCAGTTTCCCTCGTTTTATTGTTTGTTTGGCAGCATAAATGGATGGAAGTTCTTATAGAAACATGGTATAATACAATCGTCTTACTGTGTACACAAGGAGGACGTAAAGGTATGATCGAAATCGCACTGGGAGATCTCATCCAGACCAGAAAAAAACACCCCTGCGGCAGCGACCGCTGGGTCATCATCCGCGTGGGTGCGGACATCAAGATCAAGTGCAAGGGCTGCGGGCGCATCGTGATGCTGGAGCGTCCCGAGTTTGAAAAGCGCATGAAAAAGCACCTTGGCAAGGATATTGCGGAGGAAGATTGATGGCGACCAGAATGGAAAGAAGGCAGGAGAGAAAAAGCCTGTTCAAGCGCGATGCGGTGCAGCTTTCGATCATTGCCGTTGCCGCATTTGCCGTGCTTCTGCTCATCAGATGCTATGTATTTTCCTTCATCACCGTGCAGGGACCGTCCATGATGGATACCTTGAGCGACGGGCAGGTCGTGATGATGGACAAGACCTTCTTCAAGATGCACACGCCCAAGCCCGGGCTCATCGTCATCTGCCGCTACCCGGGGTCTGAGGAAAGCTATGTCAAGCGCATCATCGCGCTGTCGGGCGATGAGGTGGAGATCAAAGACGGCGTGACCTATGTAAACGGTGTGCCGCGCGATGAAGACTATGTTGCGCACCGCGACCGCGAGGACTTTGGTCCTTATGTGGTGGAGGAAGGCTGCGTGTTCGTCATGGGCGACAACCGTGCCAATTCCCATGATTCCCGTGCCGAGGGCGCCATACCCGAGGAAATGATCGAAGGCCGCGTGTTTGCGGTGCTGTTCCCGGCGCAGGATGCACACTTTCTGCCCGTGACCTGATAAAAGAAAGGATAATACCATGACCGAAGAGATCAAGACTGCGGATCAAAACGAAAATAAGGGCAAAAAGCCCGTCAACTGGAAAAAGGAGATCATTGAATGGACGCTGACCATCGTCATCCCCGTTGTGGTGGCGATGCTCATCCACAATTACCTGTTCACCTTTGCCAGAGTGGACGGCGAAAGCATGCTGGATACCTTCCACACCAACAACATCACGGGCGTATCGCGCCTGCACTATCGCCTCAATGAGCCGCAGCGCGGCGAGGTCATCACCTGCCGCTACGATGAGACCAGCAAGCTGTACGTAAAGCGCATCATCGGTCTGCCGGGCGAGACGGTTGA
>JAZKYW010000030.1:0-3958 GCA_045612325.1 Candidatus Limiplasma sp.
AGCAGGATGACCTGCGTATCGTACGCGTGCGCGATTACATCAAGGAGCCCAAACCCAACGGTTACCGCAGCCTGCACGTCATTGTGGAGGTACCTGTATTTCTGAGCACAGGCAAGGAATATCTGCCTGTTGAAGTGCAGATACGCACCATCGCCATGGATTTTTGGGCAAGCCTTGAGCACCAGCTGCGCTACAAGGAGACCGCCAGCGTGCCTGATACCCTCAACCGCCAGCTGCATGACGCGGCAGACAAAATTGCCGCCCTTGACGGCGAAATGCAGCACATTCACGACCAAATGCTCTCGTGGGTTAGTGCCAACGAAACCTGACACATAAAAACCACCTCCCCTGCTCACGCTTACCGGGGAGGTGGTTTTTTGATCGGTTTTCTTTTGAGCATTATTGCCGGCGCAGCCATGAGCGTGCAGGGCGTAATGAACACGCGCCTGCAGGATGGCCTGGGCCTGTGGGAAGCCAATGCTTACGTACAGGGCACGGCTTTTCTTTTGTCGCTCGCAGCGGTGCGACTGTTTGGTACAGGCGACATCAAAGCGCTTTCAGCCATGCCCAAGTGGACGCTGCTTGGCGGTTTGCTTGGGCTGATCATCACCGTTACGGTGATTCTTTCCGTCAGGTCGCTGCATCCGACCGTTGCGGTATCGACCATTTTGATATCACAGCTTGCGGTGGCGGCGCTCATCGAAGCTTTCGGCTGGATGGGTCAGGAGAAAGTGCTCTTCGGACTCAAACAATACCTGGGCCTTGGACTCATGCTTGGCGGCGTGGTGCTGTTTAAGCTTCGGTGATCATTCGATCGCCTGCATATCAAGCCCCAGTACAGTGTAGGTGCGCGCGTTCAGCTCGTTGACAGCCTCACTGAGGGAAGTAAGCGTATCGCTCACCTTTTGACCGCTGGACAGCCGGACCTCGTATTCTTCAATGATGGTATAAATATCATCAAAAAGATCCTGCTGATAGAGGCGGCCGACCTCGCCGTACATGCCTACGTTGAGCTCGTTGATCACCTCAACGCCGTGCACATGCTGACGGATGCGTCCAAGCATGCCGTAGGTGGAACTTGCACCGAGACGGCTGAGTGAATTGACGCCGTTAACGGCAAGCTGTGCCTCACTGCGCAGTTTGCTGTTGCGCTGGGCCTCAAAATTGCCTTCGTTGATGCCGCCGACGCCCGCAACCTTGAAAATCAAAAAGGCAGCCAGCAGGAGCAGCACGATAATGAATATGGGTTTCAGACGGCTGATTGCCGAGGGTTTTCCGTAACCGTTGGAATACCGTTTCATAACAGATCCTCCTTTTCAAAAGCATCTTGTTACAAATTATAACACACTTTTGAAAAGTGGTAAAGCTTTTGTAAAAATTAATCCGTTTTTCAGCATTTGTGGGGCTAAAAATACAATCCGAAGACAATTTTACCCCAAAGTGGAGCGCATACAAAAAGCCGCCTTTCGGCGGCTTTTGTATTGAACGTTTAATCAAGGAAATAGGTCATCATGTAACCGGTGTAATTGCCGTACTTCACCTTGCACCAGTCAGGACCGGGAGCAACGATGGTGACGGATGCGCCGTGAGGCACGCGCAGCAGCACGTTGTTCTGTCCCATATTGGGCGCGGAGCGGAGGTTGACAAAACTATCGTTGGGATGGCGCACAACGCGGCTTGGCGTAGCCGGCAGGTTGGACAGAGCGATATACTTGGTCATTACATAGCCGCTTACGCCGGTGACCTGATGCGTAACGGCGCACCATTCGGTGCCCTGCTCGGTCACCCACAGCTTTTCACCGTTGTACATCTTATCCAGCACGCGGGACGCAGTGCTGGCGGACTGACGCAGATTAAGCGCCTGCGTAGCGCGGGGATTGTTGACCGTTGCGTAGGGCGTGCCGCCGAAAGAACCAGTGGTATTTTCGCTGTTTACGTCCTTGGCGCTGTGCAGGCCTTCCACAAGATAATCATCGCTCATGTAGCCCACCTGGCCGTCCACCGCCACGCAGTACCAGTCTTTGCCCTTGGCGAGGATGCTTACATAGCTGTCGCCCGCAACGCTCCTGATGACAGGATACTGCGTGCCCGGGCCCTTGCGCATATTCAGGTTGCCGTTGTTTGGCGTTTTGACGGTAGCAACCGTGCTGCTGCCATAGCGCACGCCGTAGTCCACTACGTACTCTTTGCGCACGTAGCCAGTCTGACCGTTGAGTTCAACGGTATACCAGTAATTGTTCAAATCGTTAGCGCGAAGCGGAACGCCGTTGTAAAGCAGGTCCAGTACACGCGCGCTATAGTTGGGCTGCGCGCGGAAATTCAGAAACGCGCCGCCGTTATAGTTGTTTACCTTGAGCATCCACGTCTGATCGTTGGCGTCCGCTACGTCGATGTAGTTTTTGCTCATATAACCCGTGCGTCCGTCAGGCGTCATGACGCGATAAAAGTTGTTCTGGCTGCCGATGATCTCCACCCACGTGCCGCGCGTATAGCTGCCAAGCCACTGGCTGCTTGCGCTGCCCTGAGAGCGCAGATTGAGCGAGTCGGTGCGGTACACCACGCCAAACTGTTCCGCCAGCGCGCTGCTTGCCAACAGGCAGATCAACAGCGCCAGTGCGATCACGATCTTCTTTTTCATCTTCCATTGCCTCCTCCCGCGCTGTGTATCAATACAGACGAACGGGATATGTATTTTCTTCCCATCGGATGGGAAAATTTACGACTTATGATACTTTTGCAGCGCAAGCACTCTTTCCACCGCCTGCGCGATGGCTTCGTCGGTCACGTGCGGCTGCTCATCAGCCGTGAAACGCACATGCAGGAAAAACTCATGCGTGCCGTTGTTGCCCGTTACGGGGCTGTGCGTGACTGCCACGGCATGCGTGCCTTCCTGCGCATCCAGCGTATCGCACAGTTTGCGAAGCAGTGCGCCATAGCTGGACTGGTCGATTTCACCCGTGCGGCGTGCTTCGGCGTCATCCGTTTCAAAGAGCGGCTTGACAAGGCACATCAATTCGCCCTCGCCGTGCATGATGGCACGGTACTGGGGCACCGCCTTTACCAGTGACAGATAACTCAGGTCCACGCTGCCAAGGTCGGGCTTGGGGTCAAGCGTGAGCAGTTTTTCATCGCCCAGATTGGTCTTTTCAAGGTTGACCACGCGCTTATCCTGCGCAAGCGAACCCGCCAACTGACCAAAACCCACTTCCACGGCATACACCAGCGCCGCGCCGTGCTTGACAAGGCAATCGGTAAAGCCGCCCGTGCACGCGCCTGCATCAATACAGATGCGTTCAGTCACGTCAATACCGAAATCCTTGATGGCGCCTTCCAGCTTGTAGCCGCCCTTGCTCACATAGCGCTCGTCAAGGCCGCGCACGGTCATCGGCTTATCCAGCGGCACCTTCTGTCCGCCGGTGGTCACCTGCACGGCGCCGCAGTAGACAGCGCCGCTCATCAGGTAGGGAAGCGCTGCTTCCCTGGTTTCAAAAAAGCCTTCCTTGAGCAGCCTTTCCATGGCTGTAGCATTCTTCTTCATACAACAAACAGGCTCCGTTTTTTCAACTGCACACAAATATGCATCATTATCATATCACAAAATGGCCAAAGCATACAAGTGGCGCTTTCTTAGCGTGTTTTTTCTTTAAATATGTTTGCGTTTCTGCCTTATGTGAAGTATAATATACTGGCATGCGAATGCGCTTTTTTGGCATGCCGGAAAGGAGGAAAAACCATGCAAAAACCGCTGTTCACGATGGATGGCACAGTGGTGACCGGCAAGCAGCTGGGCCGCACGCTGGGTTTTCCCACCGCCAACATCGCCTATGAACCCGCAAGCGGCGCAAATCGTTTTCCCAAAGACGGCGTGTATGTGGCTCTGGTCATCGTGCACGGCTCCGATGAACGGTATGCCGCCATCCTCAATCAGGGCCGCCACCCCACCGTGCCGGACGGCCCG
>JAZKYW010000031.1:0-4247 GCA_045612325.1 Candidatus Limiplasma sp.
TTCTTTGATCAGCCTTTCGATGGCTGTGCTGTTCTTCTTCATGCCTTGGCCTTCTCAACGGGCAGCCATGCCAGTACTTTCTCGATGTACTTGTTCCAGAAGTGCCAGTTGTGCACGCCGGGCTCGGTGTGATATTCCATGTCGAAGATTTTGCCGTACTTCTCTACAAAATCATTGTTGGCCTTGATGAGGAAATCCTCCGTGCCGCAGGCAACATACATCTTGGGAGCCTTCTCGGGCTTCCTGGCAAGCTTGTCGGCAAGGTTGTTCAGGTTGCCGCTGCCCTTGACCAGCTGCTCACGACCGCCGTAAATGGCGTCCATCTCGTGCAGATAGCCGGCGCTCACGTTGCGCTCGTACACCTTATCAACAGCCAGCGCGCCGCTGAGGCTGGCGATGGCGGCATAGCGGTTGGGACGGGTCAGGCCCAGACGCATCGCGCCGTAGCCGCCCATGGACAGGCCTGCGGCAAAGCGGTGCTCGCGCTTCTTGCCCACGGGGAAGTAGGTTTCGATCACGCGGGGCAGTTCCTCGGCCACAAAGGTATCATACTTGGCGCCCCACGCCATATCCATGTAGAAGGAGCGGTTGACCGCGGGCATGACCACGCACAGGCGGTACTTCAAGGCAAACTGTTCGATCATGGTCTGGCGCTGCCACATGGTGTGGTCATCACTCAGGCCGTGCAGCAGGTAGAGAACAGGCACAGGTTCCTTGGACTGCTTGAGCACCTTTTCATCGGGCATCAGCACATAAACGGCGGTCTGGATCCCAAGAACTTCGCTATAAAAATGGAAATCAGAAAATACCATTTGGTTTTCCTCCTTCAAAAGCAGTATGAAAGGTTGGTTTGTTTCACTATCATACCACAAAACAGCGGTATTTTGAAGTCATTTTCACGTTTTGAATTGTGTTTCTTCAACTAATGCGGTATAATGAGACGCTTTGGAAAAAGCAAATTTTACGGGGAGGGATGATGGATGACCAAACTGCCGTTTGAGCTGACGGGACAAGTTGTACCCGGCAAGCAGCTTGGCAGCCGTCTTGGCTTTCCCACAGCCAACATCGCCTATGACCCCGACAGCCGCGAGTGGCCTGCCGAAGGCGTTTATGCCGCGGTAGCGCATGTAAGCGGAGATGACAAATGCTACCTCGCCATCCTCAATCAGGGCAGGCATCCCACCGCACCGGGCGGCATGCCCACGGTGGAGGCGCATCTGCTGGGCTATCCCCAACAGGCGATGTACGGCATGCACATCACACTGACCTACCGCGCTTTTCTGCGCAGCGAACAAACCTTTCCCTCGCTGGATGCCCTGCGCGCACAGCTCGCGCTTGACCGCGAGAGCGCCCTCAACTGGGCACGCGAAAACGAACCCCAACTGACTGAAGGAGTCTGCCATATCCATGGAACAGAAGAACTATGAATTTCCCCTGAAGACCGAAGAGGTCTGCTATGCCTACGAAGACGCGGATTACTCCGCCGTGGACCATGTAAGCCTGAATATCGAGGCCGGTTCTTTCGTGGCTGTGCTCGGGCATAACGGCAGCGGCAAAAGCACGCTTGCCAAAATGATGAATGCGCTGTTCATCCCCACCGAGGGCCGTGTGCTCGTCTGCGGCATCGATACCGCCGAGGAAGAGCAGACCTGGACCGTGCGCCGCCATGCGGGCATGGTTTTCCAGAACCCTGATAACCAGATCGTTGCCAACGTTGTACGCGAGGACGTGGCCTTCGGCCTTGAAAATCTGGGCGTACCCCAGCAGGAAATGCTGCCCCGCATCGAGGAAGCGCTGGAGGCCGTGCGCATGGCGCACCGCGCCGATTTTGCGCCCCACATGCTTTCCGGCGGTCAGAAGCAGCGCGTTGCCGTTGCCGGCGTTCTGGCCATGCAGCCCGAAGTGATGATCCTTGACGAATCCACCGCCATGCTCGACCCCGCAGGCCGCGCCGATGTACTCAAGACCGTGCGCAAGCTCAACCGCGAAAAGGGCATGACCGTTTTGTGGATCACCCATTTCATGGAGGAAGCCGCCCAGGCCGACCGCGTCGTTGTGATGAACAAGGGCCGCGTTGCGCTGGAAGGCACGCCCTCCGAAGTATTTGCACAGGTGGATACCATCAAAGAGCTTGGTCTGGACGTGCCGCCCATGGCTGAGCTTGCCATGGAACTGCGCAAGGAAGGCCTTGATTTGCCCGCCGGCATCCTGTCGGTGGAGGATATGGTAAAGGAGCTGAAGCAGAAGCTATGCCGATCCTGATCGAACATCTGACGCATACCTACATGCCCGGCAGCCCCTTTGCTTCCGTGGCGATCCGTGATGTGAACCTCACCATCGAAGATGGCGAGCTCATCGGTCTGCTGGGCCATACCGGCAGCGGCAAAACCACCCTCATCCAGCATCTGAACGGCCTTGTCAAGGCCACCGAAGGCAAAATCGTGGTGGATGGTCTCGACCTTACCCAAAAGGGCGTAAGCCTTTTGGAGGTACGCAAAAAGGTCGGCCTTGTATTCCAGTATCCCGAATATCAGCTCTTTGAAGAGACCGTAGCCAAGGACATCGCCTTCGGCCCCAAGAACATGGGTCTGGATGCGGAGGAGATCGACCGCCGCGTGCGCTTTGCCATGGAGCAGGTGGGTCTGGATTACGATACCATGGCCGAGCGTTCTCCCTTTGAACTCAGCGGCGGTCAAATGCGCCGCGTTGCCATCGCAGGCGTACTTGCCATGCAGCCCAAGGTACTCATCCTTGACGAGCCCACCGCAGGCCTTGACCCCGCAGGCCGCCGCAGCATCCTCAACATGATCCGCGGTCTGCACGCCGCAGGCGGCCTCACCGTGATCATGGTCAGCCACAGCATGGATGACATCTCCACCCTCGCTACCCGTCTGGTGGTCATGAGCAAGGGCGAGATGGTGCTCACCGGCACTCCTCGCGAGGTATTCATGCAGCAGGACCTTCTGCACTCCATCGGTCTGGACGTGCCCGAAGCCGCCAAGCTGACCCACGCCCTGCGCGCCGAAGGCTTCGACCTGCCTGAGGACCTTTATACGCTGGAAGAAGTGAAGCAGGCCATCCTGCGCCTTTGCGGAAAGGAGGATGCCGTATGCTGAGAGATATCACCCTCGGACAGTACATGCCGGGCAAGACATTTGTTCACAAGCTTGACCCCCGCATGAAGATCATCCTCACCATTCTGTATATCGCGCTGATTTTCTGCGTATCCAGCCCCGTGTGGTACATCTTCCCCCTCGCCTACGTGCTGGCTGCCACCCGTTTTTCGGGACTTACTCCCAAAAAGCTGCTCAAGTCCATCAAGCCGCTGCGCTTTCTGCTGCTGCTCACGTTCATCCTGAACCTGTTCTTCTCCACCGGTGAAACGGTGTGGGTGAAGCTGGGCATCCTCAAGATCACGCAGGAAGGTTTCCTGACGGCTGTGCACTTTGCCATGAGGCTGGTGTTCCTGGTGGCAGGCACTTCCCTGCTCACGCTGACCACCTCCCCCGTTGCCCTGAGCGACGGCATCGAGCTTCTGCTTAAGCCCCTCAAGGTCATCCGCTTCCCCGCGCATGAGCTGGCCATGATGATGACCATCGCCCTGCGTTTCATCCCCACGCTGATCGAAGAAGCGGACAAGATCATGAAGGCGCAGATGGCCCGCGGTGCGGACTTTGAAAGCGGTAACCTGCTCAAGCGCGCCAAGGCCATGATCCCCCTGCTGGTACCGCTCTTTGTGAGCGCTTTCCGCCGTGCAGGCGACCTTGCCATGGCAATGGAAGCACGCTGCTACCACGGCGGTGAGGGCCGTACCCGTCTGCGCGTGCTGCGCTACACCAAGAACGACCTGATCGCGCTGCTCATTACCGTTGCAGTGCTGGCTGCTACCATCGTATGCGGGAAGGTCATCCTATGACCCAGCTGCCTCCCATCATCAAGGAAGCCCCGCCCGAAGGTACCCGCCGCATCCTGCTCACCGTCAGCTATGACGGCACCAACTATGCAGGCTGGCAGCTGCAGGAAAACGCCGTTGCCGTACAGCAGCGCGTGGAGGAAGCTCTTGCAAAGCCCATCCACACGCCCATCCGCGTGACCGGTGCAAGCCGCACCGACGCGGGCGTACATGCGCTGGGGCAGCGCTTTCACTTCGACACCTTCAGCCGCATCCCCGCGGACAAGTACGCCTTTGCCATGAACACCTGCCTGCCGCAGGACATCCGCATTCTGGCAGGACGAGAAGTATCGGG
>JAZKYW010000032.1:0-3965 GCA_045612325.1 Candidatus Limiplasma sp.
ACGAACGGCGGTAACGCGACTGGCGGCAGCTGGCCTGGCAATGGCCAGGGCACGCCCACCACAGACCTGCTTGGCCGTGTGCATGCAGGCGGCGGCGCGGGCGGCGGCAGCCAGAATGTGAACGGCGGCCTTTCTCAGGTGGAGGGCGGCGCCTCTGATTTTGTCAACGGCAGCGGCGCAGCCGGGGGAAACTATTCGGGAAGCGGTTACAAAGCCTGCAGCGGCATGGGTGGCGGCGGCTATGGCGGCGGCGGTGGCGGCGCACAGCATGTGAACGGCACACAGCAGAGCGGCGGTCGCGGCGGCGATGGCTTTGCTATGATCGCCTGGGGCGATTATAAAGAGTTGTATAACCGTACTGCCGAACTGGAATACATCGAATCCACAGGCACACAGCGCATTGATACAGGGCTTTCCATGCCTAACGGCTTTGTGGCAAAGATGAAGGTGTGTATGACTGCAACATCTGCTAACGCGCAGGCAGTTATCGGCGCGATTGACAACAGCTCGCCATATAACAGAAACTACTTTACCGCCCTGCAAAATCTGACGCGTTGGAACTTGGGCGCGTATGACGACTTGGCGTGTGGCGAAGCAATCAGCGTTGGCAAGGACTATGAGATTGAAATCTCCACGGTGCACGGCAACGTATACTGCAAGGTTGATGGCGTAGCGCAGAGCATCGGCACGCCTACCGCGGCAACCAGGTCTGCAAAGAATATATACCTGTTTGTCGTAAACTATCCCTACCCCATGCCCGCGAGCATGAGAATGTATTACTGCCAGATTTTTGACCCCGATGGCAATCTTGTGCGCGACTACATTCCCGCTGTTCGCGTCCGCGACAACGCGGTCGGCCTGTATGACAGGGTGGGCGAAAAGCTGTACACCAACGCAGGCACTGGCAATTTTACCGTAGGAGGTGAAGTATGAGAGCGGCAGTCATTACTGATGGCGTTGTAACCAACATCATCATCATCGACCCCGACCGATACACAGGCTCTGCGGTGCAGACTGGTGACTTGCCTGTGGCCATCGGTGACACCTATGACGGCGCAGACTTCTACCGCGATGGCGCGAAAGTGGAAATCCCCGTGGAAGAACCCAACACAGAATACGCAGAAGCCCTTGCCATCATGGGCGTACAGCTTTACGAGGAGGTGGAAGAAGATGATCAGGGCGAGAACTGACGTTATTGAGCAGGCGCAGGCTATCCATAAAGCGTTGCAGGCGTTTGCCCGCACAGCACCCGACACGGCAGTGTTTGCCGCCCCTCACACAGCGTTTGACCTGTGGGCGGTAGATACTGCTTATGAAGTGGGTGACGTGCGCCGCCACGGCTCCCAGTTGTACCGATGCTTGACTGCCCACACCTCTCAGAGCACATGGACTCCCGATGTATCCCCCTCCCTGTGGGTGCGCATCGACGACCCCTCTATTGAGTGGCCTGACTGGGTGCAGCCTGTGGGTGCTACCGACGCTTACCCCAAGGGAGCGAAGGTCAGCCACAACGGCAAGCACTGGGTCAGCGACGTGGACAGCAACACTTGGGAGCCTGGCGTGTACGGCTGGACAGCAGCAGAATAGGAGGTTAGACCATGCGCAAAACAATGTATGTGACAGGCATCGCAGAACCCGCTCAGCTCATAGCCCGCGACGATGTAGACCCCAACTCTGCAAAGGTTGGCCACTTCGGCAACGGCGAGATGGTGACGGTCATCGGTGAGTACAACGGCAGATGCCTGGCCAGCACGGGTACTGTTGGCTGGGTCAGCAAGGCGTACCTGACTGACAAACCGCCCGACAAGGGCGAGGAAACTCTGCCGCCTGAGCCCGAAGAACAGAACGCAAAGCTGCAATGGTATCTCCATAAATGGGGCTTCGGTGCGCTTGTTGGCGAGATTGACGGCAAAGTAGGTACAAAGACCCGCGCCGCAATCAAGCATTTCCAGGCCGCAATGGGTCTGACTGCTGACGGCATAGCTGGCACAAAGACGTGGGCGGCTCTGACGGGTGAAGTCATCGTCCCCCGCATCACTGAGACCGACATGATGTGCCAGTGCGGGAAATACTGCGACGGCTACCCCAACCCCTGCACCACAGGTGTGCGCATCCTCATTGAACGTATATGGCGCGAGGCCGAGAAGATATACCCTGGCGTGGTGCTCTACATATCCAACAACGCCCACCCTGCCCCCGATGGTGCAGTCGCCGGTGGCCAGAGGTGCAGAGAATGGAACAAGCTGCGCGGCGGTGCGTCTGCCTCCCAACATCTCGACGGTGAGGCCGCCGACATCTACGGCAAAGTGTACGGCGTGGAGGACAAAGTGGTCAGGCAGGCCATTGAGGACATAGCTATGCGGCTCAACACCAAGGGTGGCATTGGCTACGGCGCACGTTATATTGTCCATGTAGATATACGCGGGAGCAAAGCGAGGTGGAAGTATTGACGATTGATGTACAGTCTTTAGTGGTCGTGCTGGGCTTGCTCGGCACGATCGGCGGTATGCTTGCCGCATTGTTTCGCCTGTTCGGGCGTTTCGAAAAGCTGGAGACACAGGCCGCGCACCGAAAAGAGGATAGCGAAATTCTGCTCGAGACTATGGTGGGAGTGCTGGACGGGCTGATTGAGCAGGGCTGCAACGGCCCTTGCCATGCTGCCCGCGACAAGCTGGTCAAATATCTTGCAAAAAACTAAGGAGGAAACATGAACGAATTCTTCACCTGGGCCGCGCTTGGCACCTGCGCTGGTGCGACGCTGATTGTAACTCTTGTCACTCAGCTGCTCAAAGACCTTGAGTTTATCAAAAAAATCCCCACCCGCCTGTTTTCTTACGGCGTGGCAGTCGTGGTGCTGTTCCTTGCCGCCGTGTTCAGCGGCAATCTGACTATCGACAATGCCGTGCTGTGCCTCATCAACGGCGTAGTGGTCAGTCTCGCCTCTAACGGCGCATTTGACGCTGTGGCGAAAAAGACGGAGTAGACGGGCATGCCCGACTACATAAACGAGGCAATGCAGGACGCAGCACAGGAAATCCGAAAAAAGAATGACCAAATTCGGATGCTCAAGGCGATTATCGCGGTGCTGGTGCTTGTGTGCCTCTTAGCTGTAACCGTTATTGCTGTGATGTATCACAGTGAGGTAGCAGATGAGCGAAGATCAAGTGATACAGTTTTTGCGGTATCCGGCGGCGGGGTTGGTGGAGTTTGCGTTGTCACTGGCAAACCTGTCGTGGAAAGAAGAAACCGCAGTAAATCTTTGTGCGCGGCGCGGCATGACGCAGGAGACTGCAGCTGAAAAGGCTGGGTACAGCGTGGACGCTATGCAGCGATGGTATAGGGCGGGCATAAAAAAGCTCATGACCGCATGGAGTGGTCATGAGTGGATCATTAAGGTGATTGCTTGAAAGCGTATATGCGCCGACCTTTTGCATCGAAAGCGATTGCATATTCTCGGTCTGCGCACACAACGTCAAACGGGTGGCCAATGTGCTGCCCGTATTTTTTTATTGCTTCGGCGGGAGACGAAGCGCGACATACATACATCTCCTCGCGGTAAATTACACAGTAAATCATAGGTTGATTATAGCCAAGATTACCGCAAAAAATAAGTGACGAAATACCGCGAAAAGAGCGGAAACAAAGCGGAGTCTGTCGGTGTTGGCAGACTCCATTTTTTTATATCTTAGGTGCAGAGACGTGGCCACGACTCAATAAAAACAAAGGAGAAAAAACATGGAATTTGCATCTAAGGGTCTGGGCGTAACCGGCGCAACCCTTGGCGGCGTAGCACTTGGCACCAGCCTGCTCAACAGCGGTCTGGGCAATCTGCTGGGCGGCTGGGGTAACGGCTGGAACAACAACGGCGGTTGCATCTGCTCTGAGAACATGCCCGTAAATAGGTATGAGCTTGATCTTCAGCGCAAAAACGCTGGCTTGGAAAGTGAAAACGCTCTGCTCAAGAG
>JAZKYW010000033.1:0-4339 GCA_045612325.1 Candidatus Limiplasma sp.
AAATGCTCCAGATTGGCCTCGGTCTTGGCAGCCTGCCGCGCCTCTACCAGCGCCTCGAAAGCGGGCTGGAACAGACGGACGGTACCGTCATTTACAGGCACTTTATAGTTGCCAGTGGTGCCTACGGTTACAAGGCCTTCCTCGCTGAAATCGGAGGGCAGAGAATGCCAGGCATTGACCAGCAGCAGACCGCCGTTCATCAGCTGATGACGCTCAAGCGTGATGGTGCTGGTGTTTTCAAGACCGCTGCGGCCTTCATCCTGCACACGCCATACCTTGCCATTGAGCTCCTTTTCCCAGGAAGCAAGGTTGCCTTCGACAACTTCGTTATCGTCAAGCTCGTTTTCCTTGGCGGCGTTCTGTGCGCGCATCGCTTCAAGCTCGGCATAGAAAGCGGCTTCGCCTTCTTTGTTTTCCGTTTCGATGCGGTTTCTGGTGTTGATGTAGTCACGGGTGACCGCGACAGAGCACAGATAGAAAATACCGATACCGGCAGCAAGGGCTACCGCCAGAATAAGAGCGACGCGCTGAAGCAGCTTGTAAGGATCCTGCCGGAGCTTGTGGACCTTCTTGTTAGAATTCGTACGCATACTATCCCACCTTTTCTGTGCTGGCTGCGACCGGTCAGTCAAGCAGCCTGCCGATCACCTCATAGAGATGTTCCAATTCTTCTGCAGTGTTATAGGAAAGCGTGATCTTTCCCTTTTTTTCATTGCCGCTGAGGATGGTTTTAAGCCCCAACGCCTCGCGCATGCTGTTTTGCAGCGCGTCCAGTTCAGGCGTAAGACCGCGAACAGCTTTGCGTGCAGCAGGCTTTTCCGTCTTTTCCTTCGCCAGTTCTTCAAGCTTGCGAACGCTGTAGCCGTAGGTGATGCACTGATGCGCCAGTTCGATCTGCTTCTTTCGGTCATCAATGCCGGCAAGCACGCGGGCATGACCTGCGGAAAGATCACCCGTGATGACCAGGTCGATCACTTCCTGCGGCAGATTGAGCAGGCGAAGCGCATTGGCAATCACGGGACGGCTCTTGCCAAGCTTTTTGGCTGCCTGCTCCTGCGTGTATCCGCATTCCTGCATCAGGCTGCGGATGGCCGCGGCTTCTTCGATGGGGTTCAGGTCTTCGCGCTGCAGGTTTTCGATGAGCGCGGCTTCCATCTGCTGCGCGGTCGTCATATCACGCACGATGCAGGGAACACTTGCAAGACCTGCCATGCGGGATGCGCGGTAGCGGCGTTCACCGGCTACGATGCGGTAGCGAAGTCCATCCTCCACCACAAGGATGGGAGACAGCACACCCGCCTCGCGGATACTGTCTGCGAGCTGCTCCAGTGCGTCCTTGTCAAAGTCGCGTCTGGGCTGGTCGGTATTGGGGTCGATATCATCAATGGCAATGTCGCGAACAACCGTTTCAAGCAGGCTGTCGTTCTGGGGCAGGAGCACATCAAGGCCCCTGCCGAGTCCTCCGCGTTTCATTGGCATCTTCTCCTTAGATATAACGTATCTGCAGCGTTATTTATTGCGCTGCAAAAATTCTTTTGCAAGGCGACGGTAGCTGTCGGCGCCAATGCTGCGCGGGTCGTACAGGTGGATGGGCAATCCATGGCTGGGCGCCTCACCCAAACGCACATTGCGCGGAATAGCCGTAGCATACACACGGCTTTTGAAATGCTTTTTCACCTGGTCCACGACCTGCAGGCCCAGATTGGTGCGGCCGTCAAGCATGGTCAGAAGCACGCCTTCGATATCCAGACGGGGATTGAAGGAATGCTTAACGCGGTTAACGGTGTTCATCAGGCTGGTAACGCCCTCCAGCGCATAATACTCGCACTGAATGGGAATGAGCACCCTCTGTGCTGCCGTAAGGGCGTTGAGGGTGAGCAGGCTGAGCGAAGGCGGACAATCGATAAACAGATAATCGTACTTGCTCTCCAGCGTTTTAAGCAGCAGCTTCAAACGGTATTCGCGCTGTTCAAGTTCAACCAGTTCCAGTTCGGCGCCCGCAAGGCGGATATCCGAAGGTACCAGGTCCAGGTTGGCAACCGCCGTCTTCTGCACGCAGGATTCGATCGATATGCGGCCCATCAGGGCTTCGTAAACGGATTTGTCGCCGGCTTTGCCGCCCACACCGCTGGTGCTGTTGCCCTGCGGGTCAAGGTCGATCAGCAAAATATGCTTGCCCGCCTCAGCCAGACAGGCGGAAAGATTGATCGCGGTCGTTGTTTTGCCAACGCCGCCTTTCTGATTGGTAATGGCGATCGTTTTGCCCATTTGATTATATGCCCTCGTCACATTCGTATTTGGGAAGGCTGAAAGCGTCAGTAAACCAGCGAAACTTCGATATCGCCGTCTTCGCCATACGCATCCAGCAGGTAGCTGGCGGGAGGCATGTTCAGCTTTTTGTATTCATACTCCAGCTGTTCCTCCACGCTGCCGCCGCGGCTAACAAACTCTTCCATAGCTTCATTGGCCTGCACGGTGAACTCTTCCAGCGTAATGCCCTTTCCCATGATGTATTTGGCCATGTTCTTTCCAACATAACGGAAATGCCAGGGCTCAAACTTGATGCCGGTGGTCTCTTCGGCTTCCTCGGTGTAGCGCAGGATGAAGCCGAATTCATCACAGTTTTCTTTCATCCACTGCGCCTCGGGCTCCCACTTGAAATCCTGTGTCATGGTGGGACGACCAGCGTAGTCGGCATTCAGAATGTCTGCGCAAAGGCCGGTCTGATGTTCGCTGGTGCCGGGCTTAGCCACATAACCGTCGTCAACATTATTGTTGCGGTCAAGGTAGTTGGCATATGTGGTAGCCTGCGTACCGTAGCTACGGTAACCGCTCTTGAGGTAGAGCACCATACCGTTTTCGCCGTACTGAGCAGTAGCTTGCGTACCGTTTTCAGTGATATAAGTGTATTCCGTCACCTCGGAAGCAGCAAGAAACATGGCCTTGAGCGCCTCGGCAGCGGTCTCCTCCAGATAAACAGCAGCAGAAGTCGCGCGCTTCACGCCCGTTACCTTTGTCTGGGTCGTGGGCTTATAGTTTTTGTCCAGCACATTATCAGCATTAACAAGCATGCCATACTCGGACTGGATATCCGTGAGGGAGACAGGAAAATCCCAGCTCACATCAGGAATTTCAATCTCCATAGCGCACGCGACGGAGCAAATCGCCACCATGAGCGCACAGAGCAAAACGCACAACAGCTTCTTCATCAGAGGCACCTCATTTGTTCATAACTTGGTGAATCAGATAATCATATACTTCCAGTTTGTAACCGGACATATACATTTCCATGGGAAGTCCGCTTTCGTACAGAGCGGCGGCATGCTCGGGTCCCACGTAGCGCACGTGCCAGGGCTCGTACATGTAGCCCGTCACGTCCTCGTAATCCTTCAGATAGCGTACGATAAAACCGAACTTGTGGGCGTTCTCACTTACCCACTGACCTTCCTTGGTCTGAGCAAAGGCGGAGTTGAGCGTGGAGCTGCCCTTCTTGGACAAATCCATCGCCAGACCAAGCTGATGCTCGCTGGTACCGGGCCTTGCGGAGATACGGTCGGCAGCGGCTTCACCCTGTTCGGCTTTTTTGCGCGAATAGATGGTGGATTGCTTGGAGTAGCTGCGGTAACCCGAAACCACGGAGAGGGTGATGCCGTCCTGCTTGGCTGCAGCGAACATTTCTTCAATCGCATCCGCAGCGTCTTCACGCATGGATTGCGACATGCCCGAGCCGTTGACCTTGCGTACAACGGGCGAATAGTACTTGCTTAAGGCGTGCTGGCGATTGACCAGAAACACCGTTCCGTCGATGTGCTTATCCGGCATAGCCGTTTCTACAGAGCTTTCCATCAGCACAGCAGAAAGTGCAATGATGGACAGTACTTTTTCCAGCAAAGCGGAATCCCTCCCTTCCGTTTATTTTATCATTTTTGTAACACATTAGCAACTGTTATCTTTACTCATCCAGCACTTTTGCGCCCTCGCGGCACAGATAATTTACATTTTGTGCCTCCATACGGATGTTGACAACAACGCCTTCATCGCCGTATTCCTGACTGAGCACCGTGCCGATGGTATGCAGACGGTTGATCAGGCCGTAATTGGAAAACGGAATGAGCAGCTTAACTTCCTGTGTACCGGCGTCCAGCTCGGTCTCGATCGCAGCAAGCAGACCGTCCAGATTCTCACCGCTGACAGCGCTGATACGGATGGCGCCGGGCATGCGGTCCTGATTATCCTCAAAAAGGTCGCACTTGTTGAGCGCTACGATGCGAGGTGCTTCGGTAGCGCCAAGGCTGTCGAGCACTTCTTCGACTGTCTTGTGGCGGCTTTCCAGTTCCTT
>JAZKYW010000034.1:0-8594 GCA_045612325.1 Candidatus Limiplasma sp.
GGAGGAGGAAGGGATGGCGATACTTATCCTGCCAACACAAGCGAGCCGCGGCACCCTCCGTGCCGCGGCGGTCTTGGCTGCATTCTACAAACTTATGCGACCCGCGCGAAGCGCGGTACTGGGGTGCAGGGGTACTACCCCTGCTGCCGCAGGCGGGAGCCGAGGTCGATCAGATGGGTACGCAGTTCATCAAAGGAAATGCCTGCGGATTCCAGCTTGCGGAACAGTTCGCCGACCGCGCCGACATTTTCATCGGCATCGGTAACGTGAACGGTGGTCACGGCTTTGTCGATCATTTCCACGCGCTCGGTGATCATGGACTTGAGCCGCTCGGTCATGCCGCCCTGATACTGAGCGTCATACTCAACGGCAACGATGGCGATGTTGCCCGCGACCACTGCATCGGCATCCTTGACTTCGGAAAGCTTTTCCACCTCATCGGCGATCTGCTCGGATACGCGCAGCGCATCCTCCACGGTGGTCACGCCCATGCTGTTCATGTCCGTGCCTGTTGTGCCTTCGGTGGCGGAGGGCATCAGGTCGTCATCGGTCACAGTGGGCGGGGTCGTGGGTGCGTTGGTGGGGGTGTTGGTGGGCATTGCGGATGCAGCGGGACTTTCCATGGGCAGGATCTCCGCATCTTTGGTGCATGCTGTGAACAGCGGCATAGCCGTTAAGCAGACAGCGATAAGGATCCATGTCTTTTTCAATGCTGTTCGCCTCCTCGCGGCTATTGTGGCCCGCACGATGCATGCTTATGGCGGAAATTTTTTGATGACACATCCGCGCCGCGCTGATATAATGAACAAAAAGCCCGCCGCAGAGGAGGCTTCCTAAAAATGGATAACAAAGAATGGTTCAAAAAAGCAGGCTACGGCATGATGGCGCACTGGGGCCTGTACTCGCTGCTGGGCGGCGAATACCGAGGCCGCCGCGTGGAAAACTACGCCGAGTGGATCCAAAGCTACATGCCCATCCCCAATGCGGAATACGAGCAGCTGGCAAAGTGCTTCAACCCCGTTTATTTTGACGCGGATGAATGGATGAAGCTTGCCAAAGACTGCGGCATGCAGTACTTTGTGTTCACCTCCAAGCACCACGACGGCTTTGCCATGTTCCATTCCAAAGCGGACAAGTTCAACGTGGTAGATGCAACGCCCTTCGGGCGCGATGTGGTAGCCGAGCTTGGCGAAGCCTGCTACAAGCACGGGCTGAAGCTGGGATTGTACTACTCGCAGGAGCTGGACTGGCACCACCCGCACGGCGGCGGATACGACCATTTTGAGCCCTGCTCGGGCGTATCGTGGGATAACAGCTGGGACTGGCCCGACCGCGAACAGAAAAACTTTACCCTCTGCTTTGAGGAAAAGATCAAGCCGCAGGTGCAGGAGCTTCTGACCGGCTACGGGGATTTGTGCCTGATGTGGTTTGACGTGCCGCACACCATCACCCCCGCGCAGAGCCTTGAGCTGAATAAGCTGGTCAAGCACTATCAGCCGGATTGCCTCATCAACTCGCGCATCGGCAACGGCGCGTATGATTATGTTTCCCTCGGCGATAACGAGTATCCCACCGAGTTCCGCCCCGATGACACGCTCGATCCCAACAGCCTTGGCGGCTTCAAGCCCTCGCCCTACGGCCTGTACGAGACCGCGGGCACGCTCAACAGCTCGTGGGGGTTCAAATACTACGACCAGAATTGGGTCACGCCCGAGCAAATCACCGAGCGCAAAGCCCGCCTGAACGGCATGGGCGTCAACTATCTGCTCAACGTAGGCCCCGACGCGCTGGGGCGCATCCCCTCCTTCAGCGCGGAGGCGCTCAGGGGAGCGGCGGAGTTGCAAAAGCGCTGAGAAACAAAACCGATTTGCATCAAACAAAAAGCCCGCGCATTCCCGTTTGTGGAAATGCGCGGGCTTTTGATTTTTGAATCACTTCACCTGATTGCCGTCGATGAATACAGCCTTCACTTCGGTGCTGACCTCGAAGGGGCAGCCGTTGGTGATGACGATATCGGCGTCCTTGCCAACTTCCAGAGAGCCTACGCGGTCGCCGACGAGGGCGTGCTCGGCGGGGTTGATGGTGATGGCCTTGAGGGCGTCAAAGGGATCCATGCCGGCCTTCACCGCCAGACCTGCGCACAGGGGCAGGAACTTCTGGGGGATGACGGGCGCGTCGGTGATGATGGATACGTGGCAGCCGGCTTTGGCCAGAGCGCCGGGGGTCTCCCAGCTCTTGTTGCGCAGCTCGAACTTGCTGGCGTGGGTCAGGGTGGGGCCGACGGCCATCATCACGTTTTCCTTGGCCAGTTCTTCCACCACGAGGTGACCTTCGGTCACGTGCTCAAGGGTGATGTTTACGTCAAACTCGCGGGCGATGCGCAGGGCGGTGAACAGGTCGTCCGCCTGATGGGCATGGGCCTTGAGGGGGATCTGCTTGCGCATTACGGGCAGCAGGGCGTTCATCTTCATATCGAAGGCGGGACGCTTTTCGGCGTCATCACCCGCGCGTTCGATCTTCTGCTGATATTCGCGGGCCTTGAAGAGCATCTCACGCAGCTTGGCGGCGGTGGTCATGCGGGCGCTGTTGCCCTTGTCGCGGTAGCAGCGCTTGGGGTTTTCACCGAAGGCGCACTTCATGGCGACTTCCGCCTTGATGAGCATGTCATCGATGCGCTTGCCTACGGGCTTGTAGACAGCAAAGGTGCCGCCCAGAACGTTGGCGCTGCCGGGGCCTGCGCACAGGGTGGTCACGCCGGCTTCGCGGGCTTCCACAAGGGTCTCGTCACGGGGCTCGATGGCGTCGATGGCGCGCAGATGGCAGGCCACGATATCGCCCATTTCGTTGTAGTCGGCGCCTTCAAAGCCGATGCCGTAGCCGTGCAGGCCGGTGTGGCAGTGGGCTTCTACGAAACCGGGGTATACTTCCAGACCGGCAGCGTCATAAACCTGAGCGCCTTCGACTTCGATGTCCTTTTCGATCTTGACGATCTTGCCTTCGTCTACCAGAATGTCGGCGATGTAGGGTTCGCGGTTGACAGCGTCATGGATGAGACCGTTCTTAACAAGCAGCATTTGGGGTGTCCTCCTTTATGTTAAGCCATTTCGTTACGGATGAATTCCTCGCAGCTCTGCATGGCGGCAAGGGTCTTTTCAAACAGGGTCATCAATTCCCAGCCAAGCTGTTCGGCGCCCTGCTGGATGACATCGCGGGAGCAGCCCGCGGCGAATTTCTTATCCTTGAACTTCTTTTTGATGGAGCTGACTTCCATGTCCATCACACTCTTGGAAGGACGCATCAGCGCAGCCGCGCCGATGAGACCGGTGAGCTCGTCCACGGCAAAGAGCACCTTTTCCATCTGATGCTCGGGCGCAACATCGCTGCACAGGCCGTACGCGTGGGATACGATGGCGTGTACCATGTCCTCGCCAACGCCGGCGGGACGAAGAAGGTCGGGCGCTTTTTTGCAGTGCTCCTCGGGCCACATTTCAAAATCGATATCGTGAAGCAAACCGACGGTCGCCCAGAAATCAGCGTCATCGCCATAACCAAGGTCGTTAGCGTACCAGCGCATAACGCCTTCAACGGTCAGCGAGTGCTGAATGTGGAAAGGTTCCTTGTTGTATTCCTTGAGCAGCGCCATGGCCTGCTCGCGGGTGAGATTAGACTGCATGGATTCACACAACTCCTTATCACAATATGAACGTGCGCGAAAAAAATCAGTTTACATATTACCACCCTTTGCATACATTGGCAAGCCAAGCACAGGAAAGGTACAAAAAAAGAAGCATCTGCAGGATGCAAATGCTTCTTTCAAACCATCAGCGGATGACGATGGACACTTCGATCTCTTCTTCCTCCTCCGCCTGCTGCGCGGGCGCAAGGTACACAGAGGTATCGCCCGTGTAAACGGGGTTCTTCATGATGATACCAACATCCACGCGTTCCTTGTTGATCTCATCAATAACGGCCCTGCGCTTAGCGGGGATGCAGTAGGGGCAGGGATCCAGCTTGGCGTAGTCGCCGCTGTCCAATTCGCCGTAGGTAAAGGCAGTCAGGGGCAGAAATTTGTCGCGCACGCTGCGGCAGGTGGCATATTCGTGGTAGCTGGTGCCGCCGTTGGGGTTGTAGTACAGCTGCAAATCATCGGAGGGATAGGGCGTTACACGTCCGTCATCATCCCATACCAGCACCTTGGTGTTGCGCTTCAGATTATCCCAAAGCCACGAAATGCACAGGCCCTGCTCGTTGGCGGTACGCATCACGCGCACACAGCCGTGGCTGGCCTTGCGGCCCAACAGCTTTCCGAATTTGGTAAAATCCTTGCTGCCGTCGCGGTAGGTGGTGTAGGGCACCATATGCAGAAGGTCGCCGCCGTTAAAGCGGATGCCCATCTCGCAGTACATGCCTTCGCTGTCAAAGCCGCCCACCCAGCTGCCGATGAGGTACTCGCCGGTACCCGTTTCGTTGTAGGGCTGGGCTGCATTGGCAAGGCCCGTGGATACGCTCACGGTGGACCACAGGCGGCCATCCACAAACAGATGCAGCTTCTGGGTGAGCTTGTCGATGATGATGCCGTACTTGCTGTTGGGCGTAACGGTTTTCAAAAGACGGGTACGCACATAGCCGCGGATGACGCGGTCATAGTAGTCGATGCCTTCGATGAGCGTCCAGCCGTCCTCATCCTCGCCCAGCACATGCACCGCCGCGGTGGAGCCGTTGATGAAGCCGCCCTGCCACTGGTTGACAACGGGGTTGCCGTTTGGGGCGTCCAGCGGATAGACGGTCTCCTTCTCCTCCACATCCAAAACCGTGATGGGCTTCTGCAGAAGCTCCCAGCAGGCGGCCTCGTCGGTGATATCGTAGTGGAAATCCTCGCCAAACCAGGTGCTGCCGCCTTCAAAACCGGCAAGGTCGCCGATGGGCAGGTTGTCCTTGTTCTTATCCGCCAGCGCAAAGGCCGGGGCAAGGGCGATCAGCGCGCACAGCGCAAAGCACAGGAAGCGCTTCATGCGTATCTCCTCATTCCTCAGTTCTTGATGGTGATGCTTACTTCCACGTCATCGGGCGCCACTTCCGTATCAGCGGGCGTTTCGAGGGTTTCGGCAGGCTCCTCCGCCTGCACGGGGTTCTGCGCAGGCGTGGTCAGATCCATGGTGGCAAGCTTTTCAGCGGAAATGCCCATATCCAGATTCAGCTGGTCGATCTCCGCCTTGCGCAGGATCTTTTCGCAATAGGGGCAGGGCGTCAGCTTGGCATAATCCCCCGTATCGAGCTTGGCATAGTCAAAGCCGCTCAGCGGCAGATAACGCTCCTTCACGCTGGAACAGCGCGCGTCAGAGTGATAGTACTTGCCGCCGTTGGGGTTGTAATACACCTGCATATCCTCCGCGGGATAGCGGATGGGCGTGAGCGCGGCCTCAAACTCCTCCTGCGTGATCACGCCGCGGGCAAAGTTCTCGGCTGCAATGGCGCTCTTGCGCTTGACGGGCTGACACTTGGTGCAGGCCTTGAGCTTAACGTAGTCGGGGCCATCCAGTTCGGCGTAGGTAAAGCCTTTGAGGGGCAGATACTTATCGCGCACGCTGGAGCACATGTCGTTGGAATGGTAATTCTGACCGCCCACGGGATTGTAGTAAAGCACGCGGTCGTCATCGGGATAGGGCAGCTTGCGTCCGCCGTCATCCCATACGATGACCTTGGTGCCCTTCTTCATGTTATCCCACAGCCAGCGGGCGCACAGACCCTTTTCGGTGGGGATACGCTGGGTGCGCACACAGCCATGGCTGGCCTTGGTGCCAAGCAGCGCCTCCCAGCGGGCATATACCTTGCTGCCGTCGTAGCCGATCTTGTGGGGCACTTCGTGGATCATGTCGCCGCCGTTGAAGCGCAGGGCGGTAGCACAGATCATGCCTTCGGAGTCAAAATCGCCCACCCAGCTGCAGATCATGTACTCGCCTGCGGCGGTCTCGTTATAGGGCTGGGTATCGTTGGGCAGGCCGGTGGATACCAGGCAGCTGTCCCACAGCTTGCCATCGATAAACACATACAAACGCTGGGTCAGCTTATCGACGATGATGCCGTACTTTTCGTTGGGGTAGACGGTCTTCAAAAGGCGGGTGCGCACATAGCCGCGGATAACGCGGTTGTAGTAGTCAAGGCCTTCAACCAGCGTCCACCCGTCCTCATCCTCGCCCAAAACATGCACGGCAGCGCTGGCACCGTTGATAAAGCCGCCCAGTTTGTCCGTGTTCACCTTGGGACCGTCAGGGGATACGCGCGGGTAGATTTTTTCCGTCTGCTCAGCGTCCAAAACCACAATCGGGCGCTGCAGCAGCTCCCAGCAGGCTTCCTCATCGGTGATGTCGTAGTGAAAATCCTCACCGAACCATACTTCGCCCGTTTCAAAGCCTTCCAGCCATTCCTCCACGGTTTTGGCCTGCACACACACAGGCAAAAGCATCAGGCACAAAAGCCAGACAAGGATCTTTTTCATCAGCGTTCTCCTTTGGTTTGCTTATCCATACTCATACAACGCAAAAAACGGTTCATTTCGTGCGCATACCGTTATCATTGTCGGCATACAGAATAAGGATAGCATGCATCCAAAACCGCTGTCAATAGACCGCCGCAAAACGCAGCTTTCGGGCGCGTTTTGAAAAAGCTTACAAATTATTCACACAACCTGCAACAAAAGGACATCTTCATTCGTCATAATCAATGTGAGGTGATCGCATGGCAAACATTTTGATCTACGAACCCAATGAAGCACTGGCGCAGAAGCTTTGCGACTCCCTGAAAAAGGAGAAATACGACGCAATCCTCTGCAACGAGCACGAACACACCCCGCCCATTACCGAGGGCGAACCCGCGCCGCTGGTCATTCTGGATGCGCGCATCAAGTGGACGCTCTGCCGTCCCCTGATGGAGGCTTTTTCCCATTTCGGCTGCCCCATTCTTTTTGTCACCGGCAACCAACACATGAGCGCACATCTGCGCGCCCTTTACTCCGGCGCGTGCGATGTGCTGACCGAGCCCTTTACCCACAAAACGCTGTGCAAACAGGTAAACGCCCTGATGAGCGAAACTGCCGAACGCGGCGAGTTTGCGCTGGATGCGACCGAGCGCGCCGTTGTGCTTGACGGCCGCCGCGTGGAACTGACCGCGCAGGAATACGCGCTTCTGGGCGCGCTGGTGGAAAATGCGGATACCCCCGTCAGCCGCGAGCAGCTTCTGCGCACGGCATGGGGCTACCAGAGCATGGGCGAGACCCGCACGGTGGATGTACACGTACAGCGCCTGCGCAAAAAGCTGGGCGGCGATTACATCGAGACCGTCTACAAATGCGGCTACCGTCTCAAACTGGCATAACAATAAAGAAGCGGCAGAACACGATCTGCCGCTTCTTTTCATATTGCATCCAACCAAAAAAGCCGCACGCAGCGTGCGGCTTTTTGGTTTGCTTTATCAGCGGATGATGACGACCTCCATGGCGGTCACCTGTGCGGGAATGCTGCGGGTCATCATGCCGTTGAAGTACACGGTAACGGTATCGCCGTCCGCCCACTCGATGGCGGATTCGCTCAGCAATTCAGCGGCGGGCGCTTCTTCGACGGTTTCTTCGACAGTTTCTTCGGTTTCTTCAACCATTTCCTCAGCAACTTCCTCAACCGTCTCCTCAGCGGTTTCCTCGGTCACTTCTTCAGCCTCTTCTTCCTCCTCAACAGGAGCAACGAACTCGCTGACGAGCGTATCCTCGTCAAACTTCACTTCATATTCCACGCCGTATTCATCGGTCAGGGTGAAGCCCTCTTCGGTCTTGTTGCTCACAACGCCGCTCAGCTGGGGCAGGATGATGTAGGAAGCAGCGGCCTGACCGGGCAGGCTGAGGGTCATGGCGCCGTCATAGTAAACGGTGATGGGCATGCCGGCATATACATGCTGCGTGCCTTCGGGCAGATGAACGATGGTCTCGCCGAAGGTGTCATCCATCATCAGGATGGAGCCGTCTTCCAGCACCTCGGTCACAGTACCCGTAAGCACGGCGCACACGATGCGGTCGCCATGCACCTGCGGGGGACGGCTGAAGGTCATACGGCCGTCATATTCCACAAACACGTACTGGCCTTCGGCAATTTCGCTCTCCATGAGGATGCCGTCCATCACGCTCTGCTCGCTCACGTTGACCATCACGTCGCCGCGCTCGATATCGGCAAGAATGAAGCCGCCTTCAACGACTTCGGTCACAAGGCCTTCCAGCAGGGTATCCGTTTCGGGTTCTTCAGCCATGGCGGCAAAAGGCATAGCAGCCAGCATGGCGATCATCATCAGTACAGCAAAAATCTTTTTCATGGTGGGGGTTCCTCCTTGTATGTGATTGCCCTTTCGCAAATGAAATGCTTTCGCAAAGGGCTTACATCATGAACAAACGAGAAAGCAGGTCGGATTGTTCCGCATATTTCAAAAAATATGTTGGAAATTTGTGCCGAGGCCCAAACAAGCGAGCGGAGGCCCGTTGTTTGGGCCCCGCCGGTCTTCGCTGCGTCATCAAACACACATTTCCCCTTCCACCTGCCTGCGCGCAGCGCGGGCAG
>JAZKYW010000035.1:0-13073 GCA_045612325.1 Candidatus Limiplasma sp.
TGAGATTCTTGATTTCATCACCAACGACCTCAAACGCGGTGCGACCCGTATCGAAGGTGAAGGCGCTTACACCCACGAGAATAAGAGCATTATTCTTACGGTTGTAAACCGCGCACAGGCTGTCAAGCTTCGCCAGCATGCCAAGCGTGTGGATGCTCAAAGCTTTATCCTCATCACCAACACCACTGAGATCATCGGCAAGGGTTTCCGCGGTGTAATGTAAACATAACAATGAAAAGGCTCTTTCTCGGCGAACAGAGAAAGAGCCTTTTCATGTGGTTTTACTTGGTGTTCTTGACTTCCATCCACATTGCTTCGTAAATGCTGAGGAAAGCAGGATCGATATCGTTGAAGAACTCGCACTTGGCAAGCAGCTCTTCGGGAGCGTTCTGAACAGTGTTGCTCGTGTAAACATCACCCATCAGCTCGATAGCGCCGCTGTTGGGGGTGGAGTAACGAACGTATTCACAGTTCATCCGGGCTACATCGGGACGGCACAGGAAGTTGATCAGCTTTTCAGCATTTTCCTTGTTCTTGGCAGTCTTGGGAATGACCATACCGTCAACCCATACGTTGGAGCCTTCTTCAGGAACGGCGTAGGCAAGGTCGGAGTTGAGGTCGATGGCGTACTGAGCGTCACCGGACCATACCAGAGCAAGCGCAGCTTCGCCGGCAACCATCTTATCCTTGGTTTCGTCAACCTGATAAGCCTTGACAACACCGGACTGCTTCTGCTCGATGAGCTTCTGCTTGGCGGACATGATGGCGGGGATGTCGTGGGT
This sequence comes from Candidatus Limiplasma sp., assembly GCA_045612325.1. Classification (GTDB taxonomy): domain Bacteria; phylum Bacillota; class Clostridia; order Christensenellales; family Aristaeellaceae; genus Limiplasma. The sequence goes on from JAZKYW010000035.1 coordinate 783, forward strand.
ATTCATGGAGTGACCGAGATACTTGAGCGTGATGCCCATGGAATCGCGGATGGAATCCAGCATGAAGACGTTGCCGGCATACTTGGAATCCCACATGATGCTCCAGGAGGTAACAGGCTCATCCACCATGGTGGTGTTGTACAGGATGCCTACAGTGCCCCAAAGATAGGGTACGGAGTACTTGTTATCGGGGTCATAGGCAGGAGACTGCAGGTAGGGGATGGTCAGACTGGCGTTGGGAACGTTTTCGAAATTGATCTCAGCCAGCATGTCCTTGTTGATCATGCGCTCGATGATGTAATCGGAAGGGAAGCACAGGTCAAATTGACCGGGGTTGGCTTCTACCTGCACGATCATATCTTCAACGGTGGTAAAGTTCATATAGTTGACTTTGATGCCGGTTTCAGCAGTGAAGAGTTCCAGCACAGATTCGTCGATGTAGTCCTCCCAGTTGAATACATTGACAACTTCATCGGCAAGTGCAGCGGAAGGCAGCAGCAGAACCAGCAGGAGCAGAACAGACAGGAATTTTTTCATTGTTTGAAATCCTCCTTGTTGGATTTTTTAGAAAATTAGTTGGATTCTGCAGTACGGCGGTTAACGATGAGCAGCAGTACAAGCAGAGAAATGAACATCAGAGCACTCAGTGCGTTCAGAGAGGGCTCAATACCCTTGCGGGCAGCGGAATAAATCAGCGTGGACAGATTCTGGACGAGGGGAGAAGTGGTGAAGTAACTGATGGTAAAATCGTCCAGAGAGAGCGTAAATGCCATCATAGCGCCCGTAATGATGCCCTGTTTGCATTCGGGGATAATTACGTGGGTGAGCGCGTAGGTGGGGGTTGCGCCAAGGTCAAGCGCTGCTTCGTAGGTATGCTTGTTCATTTGTTTCAGCTTCGGCAGCACGGAGAGAATGACGTAGGGAACGTCAAACGTAATATGTGCCAAAAGCATGGTGAAGTAGCCGCGCTCCACTTTCGTAAACAGGAACAAAAGCATGAGGGAGATACCTGTAACGATATCAGGCATCGTGTTGGGCAGGTTGGTCAGCGTCATCATCAGCGCCTGAGGACGCTTTTTCATGCTGTAAATGCCAATGGCAGCCAGCGTACCCAGAATGGTTGCAAAAATCATTGCAAGCAGAGCGATCGAAACCGTTACGTACAGCGCATTCATGATGCGGGTGTCCTGGAACAGTTCCAGATACCAGCGGAAGGAGAAGCCTTCCCATTTGGCACGGCTCTTACCGGCGTTGAAAGATTGCACGATCAGTACGCCGATGGGTACATACAGAAACACAAGGATGATACTGAGGTAGAACCGCTTAAGAAATTTCATCATGCGATACCGCCTCCTTCGCCGTTGGGGTCAGCTTTACGCAGGATGGACAGGCTGATGAGGATCAGCACCATCATGATCAGCGAGAGCGCAGAACCTACATTCCAGTTGCCTTCTACAAGGAACTTGGATTCGATCAGGTCGCCGAACATCATTGTATTGCCGCCGCCAAGCATACGGGGGATAAAGAACGTAGTTACAGAAGGCATAAACACCATCGTGATGCCGCTGATAACGCCGGGGATGGACAGGGGCATAACAACCTTATACAGCGTTTGCCAGCTGTTGCAGCCGAGGTCGGCAGCAGCTTCGGAAAGACGGAAATCCATCTTGTTGAGTACCGTATAGATGGGGAATACCATAAACGGCAGGAAGTTGTACACCATGCCAAGCAGCACAGCGTTGGAGTTGTACATCAACTGCACACCGTCAAAACCGAGCTTTTTAAGGAAAGTGTTGATCAAACCGCTGTCCTCAAGCAGGCTCATCCATGCGATGGTACGCAGAAGGAAGTTCATCCACATGGGAATGATGAACAGCACAACGAGCGTAGAGCCGAGCTTCATGTTGCGGTCAGCCATGAACAGGGCAGCAGGATAACCGAGCAGAAGGCAAATGCTTGTACACTTGAAAGCCATCCAAAGAGAATACAAAAGCGTGTCAACGTTAACGGTGCCGTGGCTTACATAAGCAGCGCCGGCGTCGCCCATAGCCTGCATGATGACTTTGTTGGATTCGTAGTTGCTATCCCAAAAATTGCGGAAATTATCCAGCGTGAATACACCGTTTGCATCGGTGAAGGAATAATAGCCGATCAAAATCACAGGCAGGACCGTGAAAATGATCATCCACAGCGTATAGGGGGAGGCAAACAGGCTGCGCTTGACGCCCTGATTGCGCTTGATGGATACAAAGAGCATGAGACCGAAGCACACAAACCCAATGCCCATCAACAGCCATCCCCACCAAGGGAGAGACATATTGATCATTTGGCAGGCGCCTCCTCGGTCATGGGCTTCATGATGTGAATGTTGTAAGGCACGATGCTCAGGCCAACGTGGCTGCCCTGAGGCTGCATGATGGTGGAATGTACCTTGAAGGTGGTTTCGCCGCAGTCGACCATCATTTCGTAGTGAACGCCCTTGAACAGAACGCTGGTAACAACGCCGCTGATCTGGCCGATGTCTTCGCCAACGATCATGATATCCTCGGGACGGATGACAACGTCAACAGGAGCGTTTTCGCCAAAGCCGGCGTCTACGCAGGGGAAGTTGTTGCCGCTGAAGCGAACCAGTTCATCATGCACCATTGTACCGCGCAGGATGTTGCTTTCACCGATGAAATCAGCAACAAAAGCATTGGCGGGCTCGTCGTAGATGCGCTTGGGATCGCCGATCTGCAGGATCTTGCCGGCATTCATGACGACAACGGTATCGCTCATGGTGAGGGCTTCTTCCTGGTCATGGGTAACGTAAATAAAGGTAATGCCCAGCTGCTGCTGCATGCTCTTAAGCTCTAGCTGCATTTCTTTGCGCAGCTTGAGGTCCAGAGCGCCAAGGGGCTCGTCCAGCAGAAGCACTTCAGGCTGGTTGACCAGAGCGCGGGCAATAGCGATGCGCTGCTGCTGACCGCCGGAAAGCTGGTCGACCTTGCGCTTGCCGTAGCCGCTCAGGTTAACAAGGTCAAGCATGCGGTCTACGCGCTTTTTGATCTCATCACGGGGCGTTTTGGCAATCTTGAGGCCGAAAGCAATGTTCTCCTGCACGTTGAGATGGGGGAATAGTGCGTACTTCTGGAATACGGTATTAACGCGGCGCTTGTAGGGCGGAACACCGGTGATATCCTTGCCTTCGAAAAAGACAGAACCGGTGGTGGGATGTTCAAAACCGCCAATGATGCGCAGAGTGGTCGTCTTGCCGCAGCCGCTGGGGCCGAGAAGCGTGATAAACTCCTTCTTGCGCACGTAAAGATCAATATGATTCAGTACGGTGGTACCGTCGTAATCTTTGGAAATATCCTTTAGGTCAATCAGATGCTCCTGCTCCATCATGGCAAAGCACTCCTTAATCTGCAGTGGTAATAAGCGTTAAAAACTGGGAGGGGTGGATACCCACAATACGGCAGCGGGTTTGGTACCCGTGTTTTCAATATGATGAGTAGCGGAAGGATGCAGGCAGAAGCTGCTGCCTTTGCGCACGACCTGGCGTTTTTTGCCGATGACGAGCGTTATCTGTCCGCGAAGTACATAGCCGAACTCTTCGCCTTCCAGCGGCGGAAGCACCTGACTTTGAGCGCCGGGTTCCAATTCAAGCAGAATGGGTTCCATGCTGTTTTTCTGTGCATCGGGAACAAGCCATGTAATTTTCAGTCCCTGCTCAGGGTCTTCTTTTTCAAACATATCCTGAGGGGAGAAAACGGTTTTTTCATTGCTGGAATCCGTAAAGAAACTTTGAAGCGTTACGCCCAGACACTCCAGCATGTCCTTAAGGGTGGCGATGGAAGGGGAAGCCAGTTCTCGTTCTACCTGTGAAATGAAGCCTTTGCTCAGTTCGCAGCGGTCGGCCAGCTCTTCCTGTGTAAGACCGCGCTGAATACGCAGTTCTCGGAGCTTTTCACCGATTTCCATAACGCAGTCCTCCTTTATTTGTAGAAAACTTTGTTTTGACGCCCTGAGTTTAGAAATAGTAAACTCCCAGACAGATAAAATTAAACCACAAAGCTATGTGTATGTCAATATTGCTGTCTACAAATATAGTGAAAAATTTTTGTTGTTATTTAAAAATCGAAAGTTAATTTTCACAGAAAATGTAAATTCATAATTGACGATGAAAATAGAATTTTGTATAATTATAAAAAATCCAACGTTAATTTCATATATATTTGGGAGGCGGTTTGTAATGATCATGGCATCCAAGAACAACTCGCGCAAGGTACATTCGCTGATCACTGAACAAATCAAGGATGTACAGGGCTGTTTGATCAGCTTTGAAAATTTCCTTCGCGCTGCCACCACTGCAGGTACAGTGCATGATACGCTCTCTGCGCTTGCGGAAAGCGTTCATCAGATGGAAAATGCGGCTGACCGCTCGCTGCGTACGATGATCGATTCGCTTGGCGGCGCGTTTTTGCCCTCTACTCGTCAGGACTTGATCGAAATTGCAACCAAGTGTGACAGAATTGCCAATAAGTGCGAACATACTGCGATGACCGTTGTATTGCAGCGTTTCCTGTTCCCTGAAGAGTTTGCCAGTGATCTGCTTCAGATTCAGCAGTACACGCATAAGCAGTTTGACGTACTCGCCGAGAGTATCAGCCTGCTGTTCTCCAAGTTCGGTGAACTGCTGAATGATCACTCCATTCTGGATAAGATTCGTGAATATGAATCCAAGGTTGACGAAATTGAAAAGGGTCTGTACGAGCGTATTTTTACCATGGATGTAGATTTGGCGCATCAGATGCAGATTTCCAATTTTGTTGAATTGGTATGCGACGTTTCCGACATCATCGAAAACATTGCTGACCACATTCAGATCATGCTGATTACCAGAAAGGCGTAAATAACATGATATACCTGCTTTTGTTTGCCGGCCTGTTTATGGGCTGGTCATTGGGAACAAATGACGCCGCCAATGCCTTTGGTACAGCTGTAGCAACGCGAGTGGTTAAATACCGGACAGCGGTTGTCATTATTGCTGTGCTGGTAATCGTTGGTGCGTTCCTGGGCGGCGCACAAAATATTGATAAGGTAGCGGAACTTGCCACCAGCAACAAAGTTACTGCCTCTATTGAGGACGTATATGTTGCTATTGAAGCGGATGAGGTAGAGGATCTTCGCCTGAAGGCTGCCTTGAAAGCTGCGATCATTTTCATGTGTTCCGGTTTGACGGTTTTCCTGATGAGTTATTTGAAATTTCCTGTATCCGCAAACCAGTCCATTACCGGTGCGATTATCGGATGGGGCTTGTGTTATGCAAATTATTCTGATCCGGCGGTATTGGCAGTTAACCTGCCTCAGTTGGGCAAGTTTGCCTCCACCTGGCTGCTGAATCCGTTGGGTGCTGCGGTGATTTCCTTTATCCTTGTCAGTGTGATCAGCAGAGTGATCGAGCGCCGTCTTTCGTCTCTTGCGGGGTATGATATGATCATCAAAATCGGTTATCTCGGCGCTGGCGCGTTTGCATCCTACAGTATTGGTCTGAACAGCTCTGCCAACGTAACGGCTCTGTATTACGATGCAGCATTTGCAACTACCGGAGTAGCTGCCAACCTGCTTACCGATCCCCGCATTACGGCTACCATCGGCGGTATTGCTATCGCCATTGGTGTGCTTACCTTCTCCAAACGTGTAATGTTTACGGTAGGTAACAGCATTGCTGAACTTAATCAGCTGGACGGCTTTATCGTCATCATCGGTATGGCGCTTACGATCGTTATTATGGGTAAGTGGATGGGCATTCCCGTTTCTACTTCTCAGGCGGTTGTAGGTGCGGTTATTGGCGCCGGCCTTGCCAGAAGCCGTGAAAGCGTACACTTTGGCGTGCTCAAACGCATTGGTCTTGCGTGGGTAGGTTCGCCAACGGTAGCCGGTCTGATGACATACCTTGTAGGTATCGCAACCAAAGGATTTTTTGCCTGATCGTCTTTTCTTCCAAAGCCGTCTTCGGACGGCTTTTTGATTCAAAAAAATATCGAGAAATTTGAAAAAAAGGTATTGCATTTTTGGTGTACTTTTGGTATTATAATTTGTGGCACATCCTTGCGTTGCGCAGGGACGCAACGCCATAAGTCCAAGAGGAGGTGAATGGAATGAATAGGTACGAACTGACCTACATCATCGACACCGCGCTGGAGGAGACCGCTCGCAAGGAGCTGATCGAAAAGTTCTCCAGCCTCATCACCGCTAACGGCGGCGAAATTGAGAAGGTAGATGAGACTTGGGGCAAGCGCCGTCTGGCGTATGCCATCAATGACAAGGTCGAGGGCTACTACGTGCTGGTGACCATGAAGGCCCCCGCCGAGCTGCCCCGTGAGATCGAGCGCACCATGGGTATCAACGAAAACATCCTGCGCTGCCTGATCATCAAGCTGGAAGAGAAGAAGCACAGCGTGAAGCCCCGCCCCGTGCGTGCTGCTGCCCCCGTGGCCGCTGCTGAAGCCGAAGCTCCTGCTGCCGAGATCGCTGAGTAAGGGACGGTGTGATCAATGAATAAGTTGACCATCATCGGTAATCTGACTCGTGATCCTGAACTGCGCACCACTTCCACCGGTCTGAACGTTTGCACGTTCACCGTGGCTGTGAACCGTCGCCGTTCCGGAAACAGCAATCAGCCCGAAGCGGATTTCTTCCGCGTTTCTGCCTGGCGTCAGCTGGGCGAAAATTGTCAGCGTTATCTTGCCAAGGGTCGCAAGGTCGCTGTTGTCGGCGCCGTATCGGTTAGCACCTATACCGGCAACGATGGCACCACCCGTGCTTCTCTGGAAGTAACTGCCGACGATGTAGAATTCTTGTCCTCTCGTAACGAAGATGCGGGCTATGCTCCCGCCGCTCCCGTACAGCACGCTCCTGCGGCTCCCGCAATGAACGGCTTTGAGGAAGTTGACGATGAGGATCTTCCCTTCTAAATAAGCAGTCTTTGACTGTGTCTTGATGATAACCCAAAGGAGGTTAAGCCCATGTCTGAGGATCGTGGTGAACGTCGCCCTCGTCCCCGCGGACGCAAGCCCCGCCGCAAGGTGTGCAGCTTCTGCGTGGATAAGATCGAATACATCGATTACAAAGATGTGAACCGTCTGCGTCGCTTTGTTAACGAGCGCGGCAAGATCATGCCCCGTCGTATGAGCGGCAACTGCGCTAAGCATCAGCGTCAGCTGTCTGAAGCCATCAAGCGCGCTCGTGCCATCGCCTTGATGCCCTACTCTGCTGATTAATAGTTCATTTAAGAGCATCCGTTATTCGGATGCTCTTTTTCTTTGCGCTTTTTACGGTTTGACGTATCTTTGCTTAGAATGCTATAATGACAAACAAAGGAGTTGAGAAATATGAACAGCAATTTTGAAAAGCTTTCCAGCTTGTATGAAGGCTGCAGTGTTTATCATGGAGAAATGCATGACCATTCCAACTCCGGCGGTACGAGCGACGGCAAAAGAACGCTTGCATATTGGGTTGAGCGCATGCAGGCTTTGGAGATGGATTTTGCTGCCATTCTGGACCACCGTCAAATTCGTCATATGTATCAGCCTGAATGGGAGGATGGCTTGTTTGTTGCGGGTACAGAACCCGGCACCTCGATTGTTGACAGCAATGCAACTGTCAAGGATATGCATTATCTGATTCTCGTGCCGCATAGGGAAGACGTAGCGAAGATTCTGGAAGCATTCCCCGAGTACGAGTTTACAGGCGGAATTGAAGGACACTTTATCTATCCAACCTTTACGCGTGAACGTTTCTGCGAATTGATCGACACGATCAAAGCTCACGGCGGATTCTTTGTCCATCCGCATCCTACGCTGATTATGCAGGCAGATGACCCGTGTGAGTATTGGTTTAGAGATGAGACGGGTATAGAAGTCTTTTACAGACACATGAACAGCGAGTTTACAGCTAAGAATTATCAGTTGTGGACGGACCTGTTGAAAGCCGGTAAGCGAGTCTGGGCATGTGCAGCTTGTGATGAACATTGTGAGCCCAGCCTTGGAGCGCTTACAACGATTTACGCAGAAGAAAAATCCAGTGCAAGTTACCTGTCTCATCTCAGACGCGGTGATTTTACCTGCGGCCCTGTGGGTATTAGAATGTGCGTTGGGGAGACTGTTACAGGCTGCAAGTGCTCGTTTGAAGATCAAGAGCTGATTGTTGTAGTGGGGGATTTCCATTCCAGTGTAAGGTATGATGAACATCAATACAGAATAGATATTATCGCAGAAGAAAAGGTTGTTTGTTCTCAAGCAGTATCCTGTTTCGAAACAGCAACGATAACGCTGCCAGCTGCTGATGTTCATTACTACCGTGCAGAGGTCATTGATGAAACTCAAAATCTCCGAATAGCGATTGGTAATCCTATCTGGAACACGTCAGACCAATAAGTCTAAGGCTATAATAAAAAGCCCCTGTTTTGCTTAAAACAGGGGCTTTTGTGTTTAAGATACTTCGTTGCCTACATGCTGCTCAACCGCATCTTTTTTAGGAGTACGGCTGCGCTGCTTCTTCTGTACGGAATCTTCCGTAAGCACCAGCGTAGGCTCTTCTTCGCCAAGGACGCACTTTTCAGTGATGATGACCTGACGAATATCGTTACGGGAAGGAATGTCGAACATGACATTCAGGAGCAGGCCTTCTACGATGGCACGAAGACCGCGGGCGCCGCTCTTGCGCTCGATTGCCTGCTTGGCAATGTGACGGAGGGCTTCGGGCTCAAAGGTAAGCTCTACACCATCCAGGTCCATCAGGTAGCTGTACTGCTTTACAAGGGCGTTCTTAGGCTCGGTCAGGATGCGAACGAGTTGAGCGTCATCAAGCTGGTCAAGCGTTACCACAATGGGCAGACGGCCTACGAACTCGGGGATCAGACCAAACTTGATCAGGTCCTCGGGACGCAGCTGCTTCAGCGTATCGTTCAGAGAAGTATTCTCCTTGCTCTTGAGTTCACTGCCGAAGCCCAGAGCCTTTTTGCCGATACGATTCTGAATGATGGGAGCAAGACCGTCAAACGCACCGCCGCAAATAAAGAGAATATTGGTGGTGTCGATTTGGATGAACTCCTGATGCGGATGTTTGCGGCCACCCTGCGGGGGAACGCTGGCAACAGTGCCTTCCAGGATCTTCAGCAGCGTCTGCTGAACCCCCTCGCCGCTGACGTCACGGGTGATGGAGGGGTTTTCACTCTTGCGGGCGATCTTATCGATCTCGTCGATGTAAATGATGCCGCGCTGAGCGAGAGAAATGTCGTAATCGGCATTCTGGATCAGTCGCAGAAGGATGTTTTCTACGTCCTCACCAACATAACCGGCCTCGGTGAGACTGGTAGCGTCAGCGATGGCAAAAGGCACTTTCAGAAGCTTGGCAAGGGTCTGGGCAAGGAAGGTCTTGCCGCAGCCGGTGGGGCCAACCATCAGGATGTTGCTCTTCTGCAGCTCAACATCGTTTTCAGAAGTGGGAGCATCGATGCGCTTGTAATGGTTGTATACAGCAACGCTCAAAGCGCGCTTGGCAGCTTCCTGACCGATGACGTACTGATCCAGTACTTCCTTGATCTCGCGGGGACGCGGGATGCTCTCGGAGGAGATGGAAACGCCTGCAGTAAAATCATCGCTGATGATCTCCTGGCACAGCATGATGCATTCGTTACAGATCTGCACATTGGGACCGGCAACCATACGGCGCACCTGCTCGCTGGACTTACCGCAGAAGCTGCAGCGCTTGAGCTTGGGAATGCGGGAGTTGATATCATCGCCCGGCATGTTGTCACCTCATCAAAAAATATAGGGGAGTGGAGAGGATTACTTGGCAGTACGGGGCTGATAGATCTCGTCGATAATGCCGTACTCGAGACCTTCCTGGGCGCTCATAAAGTAATCGCGTTCCACGTCCTGCTTTACTTTTTCAATATCCTGCCCGGTCATGTCGGACATCAGACGGGTCATCTTTTCCTTGGTTTTGAGCAGCCATTCAGCACGGATGGCAACATCGGTCGCCTGACCGCTTGCGCCGCCCAGAGGCTGATGGATCATGATCTCGCTGTTGGGCAGAGCCAGACGCTTGCCCTTCTGGCCCGCCATGAGCAGGAAAGCGCCCATGCTGGCAGCCATGCCGATGCAAACGGTGCGAACATCGCACTTGATATAGTTCATGGTATCATAAATGGCCATGCCGGCAGTGACACTGCCGCCGGGGCTGTTGATGTAGAGGGAAATATCCGAATCGGGATTTTCCATTTCCAAAAACAGAAGCTGGGCAACAACGAGGTTGGCCACCTCATCGTTGATCTCGCCGCCAAGGAAGACGATACGGTCTTTCAAAAGGCGGGAATAAATATCAAACGAACGCTCTCCGCGGTTGGTTTGTTCGATAACCATAGGGATCAAAGGCATATCGTTCACTCCTTCAGCGCTTGGTCAGGTAGTGTGAAAATGCGCGCATCGCAAGCTATACTATCAAGCATATGCATGCGATGCGCGCTTTATACGTGGCTTATCAGGCTTCGGTGGTCTCCTCGGCCTCGGTCACCTTGGCGTTGTCCCAGATCAGGTCCAGAGCCTTGGTTACCTGAGCGCGATGCTTGAAGTAATCCATCTGCTCAGCGTTGAACTGCTTCTTGAGCTGATCAATGGTCTGGTTCATGGCGCTGGCGTAGCTCTCCAGCAGCTTGTCAACATCGGCTTCGTCAGCTTCGATGTTCTCAGCCTTGATGATCTCGTCCAGAACCAGTTCGGACTTTACGTTGTTCTTGGCTTCAACGCGGTACATATCGCGCATCTGAGCTTCGGTCTGGCCGAGCATCTTCAGGTACATATCCATGGAGAAGCCCTGCTGCTGCATGCGCCAGCCCATTTCCTGCATCATGTCGTTGAGCTTTTCCTCAACCATGGGTTCGGGAATGTCAACTTCGGCATTGCCGATGACCTTGTCGATCAGAGCGTTGCGGGTAGCTTCGTCAGACTGGGCGTCGGCAGCTTCCTGCAGCTTCTTCTCAACGTCGGCGCGGTATTCGGCCATGGTGTCGAAATCGCTGACTTCGCCGGCGAACTCGTCATCCAGCTCGGGCAGCTCTTCGCGGGTGATGGCGTGCAGCTTTACATGGAACACGGCATCCTTGCCCTTCAGATCCTCAGAGTGATACTGCTCGGGGAACTTCACGTTCAGGTCGCGCTCTTCGCCGATGGTCATGCCGATCATCTGCTCTTCGAAGCCGGGGATGAAGCTGCCGGAACCGATCACCAGGTGCTGATGCTCGGCGGTGCCGCCTTCGAACTTTACGCCGTCAACGCTGCCGGAGTAGTCCAGCTCAGCGTTGTCGCCATTCTCCAGAGCACGGTCGGGGACTTCGATGCTGCGGGCAACGCGCTTGCGCTCAGCTTCGATGCGGTTGTCAACGTCCTGAGCGGTGACCTTGCGGGTCTGCTTGGCGATTTCAACGCCCTTGTAGTCGCCCAGCTTAACTTCGGGCATAACGAATACTTCGCAGGTGAACTCCAGGTCCTTGCCGGCTTCCATTACGTCGATGCTGGACAGGGAGGGAGCGCTTACGGGCTTGAGGTCGTTTTCCTTAACGGCGGACATATAAGCCTCGGGGAAGACAACATCCAGAGCATCTTCGTAGAAGATGCCGGTGCCGTACAGCTTTTCGATCAGCTTGCGGGGGGCCTTGCCCTTGCGGGAGCCGGGCACATCGATGCGGCCGCGCAGCTTGAGATAGGCCTTCTCGATGGCCTGCTCGAAATCAGCAGCGGGCACCTTGAAAGCGATCTTTACTTTGTTACCGGACAGTTTTTCGATGGTATGTTCCATGTGTGTTTCCTCCTGAGACAGGCAATATTGCCTGATTGGTTGTTTATCACAGAGCACCAACTCGCAGTATATCATCTTTTGCCTGCAAGTGCAATAGAAAAGGGCGTTTTTCTTTGATTTTCAAGGAAAAACGGCACTTTTACCATATGGGTGATGATTGTTTTCAGCGAAAAGAAAAGACCGATCGGTTTGTAACCGACCGGTCTTTTTAGCCGTCATTTCAGGTGATTAGCCCTGAACGGGGGCACCAACGGGGCAAGCGCCGGCGCAAGCGAAGTCGGAGGCCAAGCGGTCTTAGGAAGACAATTGATAGATTCAACTTCGTGGCCCAGAGAACGACATGCCTACGATCCGTCTTGAACGGTTTGTACCCGACCGGTCTTTTTAGCCGTCATTTCAGGTGATTAGCCCTGAACGGGGGCACCAACGGGGCATGCGCCGGCGCAAGCG
>JAZKYW010000036.1:0-5112 GCA_045612325.1 Candidatus Limiplasma sp.
GTTTCGATCTCTGCAGCCTTGGCTTCGGCGTCGGCGGTCAGGGTCTCGATTTCAGCGGTCTTGGCTTCCAGCTCAGCCTGTGCGGCAGCGGAGGCTTCTTCAGAAGTTGTCTTGAAAGCCGTCAGCTCGGCAAGCTGCATATTCAGCTGGGCATTGTTATCCTCAGCGACAAGTTTGCCGTTGTGATTGACAATGGCAAAAATACCTACAATAACCAGCAAAACGCATACGATAGCAAGGGACATCTGGGAACGTTTGAAAGTCTTAATGGTTTTGGTTTGAGCCATGAACGAAGCCTCCTATTCTGTTTTGTCTGTTCGTTTTATTCATTATATCATATGAAAGCACGCACGAAAAGATAAATTTTGTTATTCAGGTCAAATTTTATCCATTTTGTTCACCCTTGGGAGTAACCTTGACGCACCCAAGGTGAAGCGGTATAATAAATTTTACGTTTATCAGGGAGGAAGAGCGTTTTTTCGCCCCATCCCCCAAAAACACAACGGAAGGACGGTTGACATACGATGAAGGTCAACAATCGCCGCCGCGCCAAGCTGAGCAAGCGTTCCGCTTCGCTCATCATGCTCTGCGTTGCGCTGGTCATCACCCTTGCCGTGGGCTGCATTGGCATAAACGGTGCCAAGCTTGGCAGCCGCGGCCTTTACAAGCTGCTCCCCTGGCTTCCCACCACCAACAGTGAAAACTGGCCCGAGAGCATCGCCCTCGGCCTCGACCTCAAGGGCGGCGTATACGTTGAATACGAAGGCACCATGAGCGAGGAAATGGAAGCTGCCGGCTTCAAGTTTGACGAGCTGCTGGACAGCACCATGGCTGTGATCGCCAAGCGTCTCACCGAGAAGGGCTATCCCGAAGCCACCGTCAGCCAGCTGGGCACCAGCGGCATCCGCGTGGAGATCCCCTCCGTGACCGACCCCGAGGCTGTGCTGGACCTCATCGGCTCCCCCGCCAAGCTTGAGTTTGTGGACTATAACGGCGAAGTTTTCCTGGATGGCTACCACCTGCAGGCTGCCACCCCCACCGTGGATGAAAACTACAAGCCCGCCATCAGCTTCAAGCTGACCAATGAAGGTGGCAAGATCTTCGGCGACAAGACTGCCGAGAGCATCGGCAAGGACATCACCATCACGCTGGACGGCGAGACCCTCATGAGCGCAAGCGTCCATGAGGCCATCTACGGCGGCGAGGTCATCATCACCGGCACCTTTACCGAGGAGCAGGTGGAAAACTACGCCCTGATGCTGCAGAGCGGCTCTCTGCCCCTTGATCTGCGTCAGGACAAGCTGGATACCATCTCCGCCACGCTGGGCATCGACGCGCTGTCCACCAGCGTGACCGCTGCCATCATCGGCATCGTGCTGGTCATGCTCATCATGATCATCCGCTACCGCCTGTGCGGCGTTGTTGCCAGCTGGGCGCTGTGCGTGTACATCATTCTGGTATTCCTGCTGCTCTCCTGCGTGCCCGGCGTGCAGCTCACCCTGCCCGGCATTGCGGGTATCATTCTGGGCATCGGCATGGCAGTTGACGCCAACGTTGTTATTTTCGAGCGCATCCGTGAGGAAGTGTACAACGACCGTCCCATGATCCACGCTGTGCGCATCGGCTTCAAAAACGCGCTGCGCGCCATCGTGGACGCCAACGTGACCACCATCATCGCCGCCATCGTGCTGCTCATCTTCGGCACCGGCTCCGTGCAGGGCTTTGCCACCACCCTGCTCATCGGCGTGATCACCTCCATGATCTCCGCCATCGCGGTCACCCGTTTCCTGCTCACCCGCTTTGCACGCGCATTCCCCAATGCCAGGCTCTATGCACCCGTAAAGGAGGCGAAGTAATCATGAAGATCCAGAAACGCGCTTTCATCTGCCTGTGCGCTTCCGCCCTCATCATGGCGCTTGCGCTGGTCATGAGCCTTTGCGGCTATGGCATCAACTACGGCATCGACTTCGCCGGCGGCCTGAACATTCAGTATGATATGGGCGCTTCCTTTGCGCAGGCCGATGTGGAGACCGCCCTGCAGAATCAGGGCATTGCCGAATACGCCGTGAGCAACTCCGGCGAAGGCGGCCGCATCGCTCAGATCCGCATCCCCACCCTCAGCAGCGACGAAGAGATCCAGAACCTGCAGGCCGCTCTGGAAGCAGAGCTCAGCGCCATCTATCCCCAGATGGATACCGACAACGCCACCGCCAGCTATGTGGGCCCCGTTGCCGGCAAAACGCTGGTGAAGAACGCCGTATGGAGCGTAGTGCTGGCCTCCGCGCTGATGCTTGTGTACATCGCTCTGCGCTTTGACCTGGCCTCCGGCCTTGCCGCCGTACTGGGTCTTCTGCATGATGTATGCATCATGCTCAGCTTCATGGTCATCCTGCGCAGCTTTGTGCAGATGAACTCCTCCTTCATTGCCGCCATGCTCACCATCGTTGGCTACTCCATCAACAACACCATCATCATCTTCGACCGCATCCGCGAGAACAAGAAAAAGGCCGATTCTTATGCCGACCGCGATGCGCTGGTGTCCGTTTCCGTGAAGGAGTGCATTGGCCGCACCGTCAACACCACCCTCACCACGCTGGTCACCATCGTTGCGCTCTATGTGCTGGGCGTTGACTCCATCCGCGAGTTCAGCCTGCCCATCATCGTAGGCATTCTCGCCGGCGTTTACAGCGCCAACCTGATCAACGGCTACATCTGGTCCATGCTGGAAGGCAAGCTTGCCAAAAAGGCCTAAGCGCCCGTTGTGATCAAAAGGCTTTGCGTATTTTGCGCAAAGCCTTTTTCTTTCGGGAGGATAATTCACTATTCCCTATTTTGGCTCTTTTTGGTATAATAGGGACTCTACTACGCATACAATCGTTCAATGCAAAGGAGGCGGTTTCTTTGACCGCATGGCTGATTCGTAAATTTGTGCCCAACGCAGCCAATACGACCGACCCTGACGTACGCGCCGCCTATGGCACGCTGGCTTCCATCGCAGGCATTCTGGTCAACCTGCTGCTTGCCGGCGCCAAGTTTGCCATGGGTATCCTGAGCGGCTCTCTCGCCATCACGGCGGATGCTGCCAACAACCTGTCTGACGCTGCCGGCAGCGTGGTCGCGCTCATCAGCGTGCGCCTTGCCCGCAAGCCCGTTGACCTTGACCATCCCTTCGGTCACGGACGCATGGAGTATCTGGGCTCGCTGGCTGTGGGCGTGCTCATCGTCATCATGGGCGTAACGCTTCTGCGCGACGCCGTCACGTCCATCCTCAACCCCGAATCCCTGAGCGTTTCCTGGGTCGTTGTGGTGGTGCTTGCGCTTTCCATCCTCGGCAAGCTGTGGCTGTACCTCTTCTACCGCAAAACGGGCGACGCCACCAAGAACGGCACGCTCCTCGCCGCCGCACAGGACAGCCGCGGCGATATGCTGGCGACCGCTGCCGTGCTGGTAAGCCTTGGCGTGAGCGCCGTGTTTGATATCTCCCTTGACGGCTGGATCGGCCTTGTGGTCGCCGTCATCGTGCTCAAGGCGGGCTGGGGCGTGTGCTCCGAAACCGTCAACAGCCTGCTGGGCGGCCGTCCCGACCCCGAAAAGATCGAGCAGCTGCGCAAACTGCTGCTGGCTCGCGAGGGCATCCTGGGCCTGCACGACCTGGTCATGCACGACTACGGCCCCGGCCGCTGCTTTGCCAGCGTACACGCCGAGGTTGACGCCGACGGCGACATCCTCGACATTCACGAAATGATCGACGACGCTGAGCGCGAGGTGGGACACATCATGCAAATGCCCATCTGCATCCACATGGACCCCATCGTGACCAGCGATGAACGCGTCAACCATGTGCGCGAGCAGATGAATCACTTCCTCACCACGCTGGACCCTGCCCTTTCCATGCACGATTTCCGCATGGTGCCCGGCGAAGGCCACACCAACCTCATCTTTGACTGCGTACTGCCCGCAGGCTACAATCAGAAGGATATGGTGCTCAGCGCCCTCAACGCGCACGCGCGCTCTATCGATCCCTCCTACCGTCTTGTGGTGATGTTCGATACCGATTACACCTAACAACAAAACCGACCCCAAACGGGGTCGGTTTTTTGCTGCCCTTTAACAGGCTTAATGATTGTCATAGAAAGAGCATTCACCCACGAACTCGCGCAGGATGCTCAGCGGGGGGATCTCGTTCATCACGCCCGCATCGGCAGGCTGGAAGTAATGCAGCACCTTGAGCAGCCTGCGGGCCACCAGATATTCCGGCGCGGATTGCGGAATGGCCAAAAGCGGCTCATACGCCACGCTCTTGAGCACGGGAAGCTCGTAATGCAGCGATGTATTGAACATCACGTCCGCCTTTTCCTGATTGGGGAAGATCCACTTTTCCTCGCCGGCGCGCACTTTGGGCCACATATCGATGGTCTGCTCGGGCGTGGTATTGCGGAAACGTCTGTCGCGCACGATACGGCGCAGCAGGCGCACATCGGTGGTGCGGATGCGGTTGTGATTGTCCAGATTGATGCAGCCCAGCGCGCTCACATACACGCCAAAGGTCAGCTGCTCGGGCACTTCGGCTGTGATGCGGTCGTTCATGCCGTGGATGCCCTCCACCAGCAGCAGGTCTTTTGCTCCCAGCTGCAGGCTGTGGGTGATGGGCGAGCGGCTGCCCGTGGTGAAATCGTAACGGGGCATAAGCACTTCGCGGCCTGCCAGCAGCCCCTCCAGGCACTCGGTCAGGAAGGGGATATCCAGCGCATCCACATGCTCAAGGTCAGGCTTGCCGTCCTCTTCAAGGGGGATGTCGGCGCGGTTGCGGTAGAAATCATCCAAAGACAGCAGATGAGGCTTCTGCCCCAGCACACGCAGATGCACCGCAAGGCGGTTGGCAAAGGTGGTCTTGCCGCTGGAGGACGGGCCGAAGATCATCACCACGCGCGCGCCGCGGCGGGTGATCTCATCAGCGATGCCGGCAATGGAACGGTCATGCAGGGCCTCGTTTACACGGATGAACTCCCGCAGGCGGCCTTCCTTGATCATCTGGTTCACGTCAGCGGCGTTCTGCGCGCCCAGAATGCCGCACCATTTCTGGGACTGGGCAAACTGGCGCAAAAACTTGCT
>JAZKYW010000037.1:0-2085 GCA_045612325.1 Candidatus Limiplasma sp.
TACAAGGCGCTGCACAAGACCATTGCAGACGGACGCCCCCTTGACCCCCAGATTGCCAACATCGTCGCCTGTGCCATGCGCGACTGGGCCGTCGAAAAGGGTGTGACCCATTACACCCACTGGTTCCAGCCCATGAACGGCGCGACCGCTGAAAAGCATGACGCGTTCATCAGCCCCAAGAAGGATGGCAAGGTGCTTCTGGAGTTCAGCGGCAAGGAGCTGGTGCGCGGCGAGACCGACGCAAGCTCTTTCCCCTCGGGCGGCCTTCGCGCCACGTTTGAAGCCCGCGGCTATACCGCATGGGACCCCTCCAGCTATGCCTTTATTAAGGAAGGCACGCTTTGCATCCCCACGGCGTACTGCTCCTGGGGCGGTCAGGCGCTGGATAAAAAGACGCCCCTTCTGCGCAGCATGCAGGCGCTGAACAAGCAGGCGCTGCGCATCCTCAGGCTGTTTGGTCACAAGGATGTCGTGCGTGTGGTGCCCACCGTAGGCGCCGAGCAGGAGTACTTCCTTGTGGATAAGCAAGTGTACCGCAAGCGCCCCGACCTGGTAGTCACCGGCCGCACCCTCTTTGGCGCCAAGCCGCCCAAGGGTCAGGAGATGGATGACCACTATTTCGGCGTGATCAAGCCCCGCGTGCAGGCCTTCATGAAGGAGCTCAATCAGGAGCTGTGGAAGCTGGGCATCCTTGCCAAGACCGAGCACAACGAGGCCGCGCCCGCACAGCATGAGATCGCGCCTATCTTTACCACCGTCAACATCGCGGCTGACCACAACCAGCTGACCATGGATATCATGAAAAAAGTGGCCGACCGCCACGGCATGGTATGCCTGCTGCACGAAAAGCCCTTCGGCAGCGTCAGCGGCAGCGGTAAGCACAACAACTACGCCCTTTCCACCGATACGGGCGTCAACCTGCTCAACCCCGGCGATACCCCCATCGAGAACGCGCAGTTTTTGCTGTTCCTTGCCGCGTTCCTTGCTGCGGTGGATGAGTATCAGGAGCTGCTGCGCGTGACGGTCGCCTATGCCGCCAACGACCACCGTCTGGGTGCGTCCGAAGCGCCGCCCGCCATCATGAGCATCTTCCTGGGCGATGAGCTCAACGCCGTGATCGAGTCCATCGTGTCTCAGAGCCCCTACGAGAGCCATGAGCCCGACCAGATGAAGCTGGGTGTGCACATCCTGCCCAAGTTCCCCCGCGATACCACCGACCGCAACCGTACCTCCCCCTTCGCGTTCACCGGCAACAAGTTCGAGTTCCGCTCCCTGGGCTCCAGCCAGTCCATCAGCGGCCCCAACGTTGTGCTCAACACCGCCATCGCCGATGTGCTCATGCACATGGCTGATGAGCTGGAAAAGGCCGAGGACTTCACCAAGGCCGTTGACGCCGTCATCCGCCGCACGCTGAAGGATCATATGCGCATCATCTTCAACGGCAACGGCTACGACCAGGCCTGGGTGGAGGAAGCCGCCCGCCGCGGTCTGAGCAACCTGCGCTCCGCCGTTGACGCGCTGCCCCACTATAAAGATGACAAAAACGTCGCCCTCTTTGAACGCCAGAAGGTTTACAGCCGCGAAGAGGTCGAAAGCCGCTGTGAGGTCAAGCTGGAGACCTATGTCAAGGTCATCGATATCGAAGCCCTCAGCACCATCGATATCGCCCGCCGCATGATCCTGCCCGCTGCCATCAACTACAGCGGCGAGGTGGGCAATGCCCTCAGCCTCAAGCGCAGCCTCAATCCCAATCTTCCCGCCGTGGCAGAAGAAGCGCTCCTTGAGCGTCTGACCCGCCATACCAACAGCCTCTATCTCGCCGTGGAAGCGCTGGAAAGCGCCGTCAAGGGCATGAGCGCCACCTGCGGTCACCTCGCACAGGCACGTTATACCCGCGATACCGTCGTGCCCGCGATGGATGCCGTGCGTGCCGAGGCTGACGCCCTTGAGACCATCGTAGGCGCCAAGCACTGGCCTCTGCCCACGTATCAGGAGCTGCTGACGAGCATCTAAGCAGGGGACGCGGGAGGGGAAGGCTCCGCCTTCCCCTCCCGCACCCACCCCTTAGGAATCCCGAAACCGCCG
>JAZKYW010000038.1:0-1876 GCA_045612325.1 Candidatus Limiplasma sp.
TTAAGGGCAAAGCCCTTAAGTCAGTGGGTGCAGGGAGGTGAAACCTCCCTGCGTCCCCTTTCCCTCGTACTTTTCACAAGGAGGTATCCGTCATGCCTGAAGGATTTGCCCGTGTAGCCGCTGTTAGCGTACCTGTTCATCCGGGGGATGTGCAGGCCAATGTGAATGAGATCCTTGCCGCTATGGAAACGCTCGAAAACAAGGGCGTACAGGTGGCTGTATTTCCCGAACTGTGCCTGACGGGCGCAACGCTGGGCGACCTTGTGCTGCGCAGCGAGGTGCATGCCAAGGCATGGCAGGCAATGCTCAAACTGGCGGACCGCTCCGGCTCCATGGCAGTGGTCGTGGGTCTGCCCGTAAGCGTGCGCGGCAGGCTGTACAACTGCGCCGCTGTTTTGCAGGATGGATGCGTGGACGGTCTGATCCCGCAGATCAATCATCAGCAGAATCGCTGGTTCACAAGCGGCGCGGACGTGTATGAGGAGCTGAGCGCGCAGGGCCGCAAGGTCATCCTTTCGGCCGATCAGCTGTTTGATACGGGCCGTTTCGTGTTTGGCGTTGAAGTGGGTACCGACTTTGCCGCTCCCGTTCCCCACAGCGTGCAGCTGGTGCAGGAAGGCGCGGACCTGATTTTGAATCCTGCTGCCATCAGCGCGCAGATAGGCCGTCAGGATCACCGCAAAAATGTGCTGACCGCGCACACCGCCCGCCTGCATGCGGCATATGCCTTTGCCTGCGCCGGTTTTGGCGAAAGCACGGGCGACAATGTGTATGACGGCTGCACCCTCGTAGCTGAAAACGGCGCTGTGCTTGCCGAGGGCGAGCGCTATGCCATGAACGGCGGCACGGCCATTGCCGATGTGGATGTGGAGATGCTCCGCTTCCGCCGCAGCAAGGATACATCCTTCCGCGCCGCGGCAGAGGGGGATGTGTGCATCCACGAAACCTTCTATCCCTTCGAAGCGCCGCTGCCTCTTCTGCGCAAGTATGATCCCCTGCCCTTCGTGCCGCAGACCGAGGAAGGCCTTGAGGAGATCGCGCAGATCCAGTGCATGGGTCTGGCTTCCCGCATGAAGGCCATCCGCTGCGAAAATCTGGTCATCGGCGTATCCGGCGGCCTTGATTCCACGCTGGCGCTGCTGGTAGCTGCCCGTACCTGCGATATGCTGGGCATCAGCCGCAAGGGCATCCACGCCATCACCATGCCCGGCATGGGCACCGGCGCGCGCACCAAGACCAACGCCGACCGCCTGATGGAGGCGCTGAAGGTATCCGCCAGTGAGATCCCGATCGGCCCTGCGGTCAAGCTGCACTTTGCCGATATCGGTCAGCCCGAGGATAAGCATGACGTGACCTACGAAAACTCTCAGGCACGCGAACGCACCCAGATCTTGATGGACTACGCCAACAAGGTGGGCGGCATCGTGCTGGGCACCGGCGACCTGAGCGAGGAAGCGCTGGGCTTCTGCACCTACAACGGCGACCACATGAGCATGTACAACGTCAACTGCACCGTGACCAAGACCTGCCTGAAGAGCCTGACCCGCTACCTCAGCGCCCACAGCTTCAACGAGGAAGTGGCGGCTATCTGTCAGGACGTGCTGGATACGCCCATCAGCCCCGAACTGCTGCCTGTGAGCGCGGGCGAACTGAACCAGCGCACCGAGGATATCCTGGGTGATTACGCCCTGCATGATTTCTTCCTGTATCATTTTGTGCAAAACGGCGCATCCCGCGAAAAGCTGCAGATGCTGGCTGAGCATACCTTTGCGGACGTGTATGACGCCGAAAAGATCGCCGCACAGCTCAAAACCTTTATGTGGCGCTTCTACACCCAGCAGTTCAAGCGCAGCTGCGCGCCCGACGGCCCCCAGAC
>JAZKYW010000039.1:0-10956 GCA_045612325.1 Candidatus Limiplasma sp.
GGAACATTCGCTCCGGCGGCCTTTTGATATATTTGAATTATTTGGCGATCTGCTCGTAAAGCTTTACATACTCGCCGGCGCTGTGGGTCCAGCTGTAATCGCCCTTCATGCCGCGGATACGCAGCTCCTTGATAACTTCGGGCTGTTCCTTGTAGTAGCTGAGAGCACGCTTGATGACATACAGCATGTCGTGAGCGTTGTAGTTGAGGAAGGTGAAGCCGTTGCCTTCCTTGGTGTACTCATTGTAGCTGAGTACGGTGTCGCGCAGGCCGCCGGTTTCACGGACGATCGGGATGGTGCCGTAACGAAGGCTCATCATCTGGCTCAGGCCGCAGGGCTCGAACTGAGAGGGCATGAGGAAGAAGTCAGCGCTGGCATACAGGCGATGGGCCAGTTCGTGGTCCATAGCAAAGCGGGCAGCCATCTTGCCGCGATACTGCTGCTCAGCCCAGCTGAACAGGTTGGTGTAACGGGCTTCGCCCATACCCAGAACGGCCAGCTGTACGTCTTCGGCCATGATATCGCCCAGCACATGATCAACGAGGTCAAGACCCTTCTGATTGCTCAGACGGCCAACCATGGCGATCAGGGGAATATCAGGGTTGACTTCCAGACCGAGAGCTTCCTGAATGGCAAGCTTGTTCTGCAGCTTGTCTTCCAGCGTATCAACGGTATAGTTCTTCACGATCATGGGATCCTTTTCGGGATCGTAATCAACGATGTCAATGCCGTTCAGAACGCCGAAAACAGAGGACTTGCGGGAGCGGATCAGACCATCCAGACGTTCGCCGTAGTAGGCGGTGGTGATTTCTTCGGAATAGCTGGGGCTTACGGTGGTGATAGCATCAGCGTAAACGATAGCAGCCTTCATGAAGTTAGCACAGCCGTAGCACTCCAGCTTGTCGCTGGTCCACAGGCCGTCGCCCAGACCCAGAACATCCTGAACTTCCTTGATACCGAAAATGCCCTGATACTGCAGGTTGTGGATGGTATACATGGTGCGGATGTTGGCGTAGAAGGGCACGTGAGCGTACTGGATCTTGAGCAGGGCGGGGATCATGCCGCTCTGCCAGTCGTGGGCATGCAGTACGTCGGGAGCGTAGTTGATGAGAGGCAGCAGGTTGAGGGCGGCACGGCAGAAGAAGCCGTAACGCTCGTATTCGTCACCGCCGAGGCCATAGATGTAAGGACGGCCGAAATAGTACTTGTTATCCAGGAAGTAGTAGGTGACGCCGTCCTTCTTCATGGTCTGAACGCCACAGAACTGTCTGCGCCAGCCAAGCTGAACTTCGAAGTCCAGCAGATATTCCATCTTTTCCTGCCACTTGGGAGCGATAGCGCTGTAGAGGGGGAGAATAACACGTACATCATGTCCCTGAGCGGCCAGCACAGGACCCAGCGCGCCGACAACGTCGGCAAGACCGCCGGTCTTGACAAAGGGTACGCATTCGCTGGCCGTAAACAGAATTTTCATGGGCTTATACCTCCAAATATCTTTTGCTGCGATCAGATGACCATGTTCTTGGAGATCACGATCGGATAGGAGCTGGGGCCGATGAGATTGCCGTTGCGGCGAATAATGGCACCCTTATCCAGGATACAGTTTTCAAGATGCACGCCTTCTTCGATGCGTACGTCCTGCATGAGGATACAGTTCTTGACGCTGGCGCCCTTGGCGATCTTAACGCCGCGGAACAGGACGCTGTGATCAACTTCGCCGTCAACGATGCAGCCGTCAGCGATCATGGAGTTGATGACCTTGGCATTCTCGGTGTAGGTAGCGGGCATTTCATCGCGTACCTTGGTGTATACGGGGCACTTGTCGCTGAACAGGCTGTGACGGGTCTTGGTGTCCAGAATAGCCATATTGAACTTAAAGTAGCTCTGAACGCTGTCAAGACGGAAGCAGATGCCCTTGTGCTCGTAACCCTGTACCTTGATGGCGGCGTCGCGGGCCATGCGCTGCAGAACGTCACGAACCAGCTCGTGATAGCCGTGGGCAGAACCGCGGTCGACCAGGTCGATCAGCAGATCCTTGCGCATGATCATAACTTCCATGCTGGTGTTTTCATAACGGGGCTTGGTGGGATCGATTTCGATATCGACAACAACGCCATCCTCGTTAACATCCAGATAGGTGCCGTACTCGGGGCAGCGCATATCGGGATTCTTGGTGTACATCATCATCACGTCGCAGCCGGATTCCATGTACTTCTTGAACATGTCCTTGAAGTTGGTGTTATAAACGATCAGGCTGTTGGTGAGCACAACGTATTCCTGACGGCTGCGCTGCAGGTAGTTCATGTTGGAGTGCAGGGCGTCCAGTGGGCCGTTGTACACGCCAACGTTGTCGCGGGTCAGGAAGGGGGGCAGAATGTAGAGACCATCGTTCTTGCCGTGGAGGTCCCATTCCTTGCCGCTGCCCAGATGGTCCATCAGGGAGTGGTAGTTCTTCTGCATGATAACGCCAACATTGCGCATGCCGCTGTTGACCATGCTGCTTACCATAAAGTCGATCACGCGATAACGGCCGGCAACCGGAACGGCAGCGATGGCGCGCAGGAGCGTGAGTTCACGAAGGAAATTATCCTTCTCGCCAGTATAAATGACACCCATTACATTTTTCATGGTGTTTATCCTCTCTTCCTCAACTGCTTACTTGGCGCGCTGTTCGCCGGCCTTCACAACGGAACCGGCGGGCAGTACGGCATCCTGACCGACAACGGCGATATTGCCGGTTTCTTCACCGACAACGGAACCGGCGCCGATGACAGCACCTTCAGCAACGATGGTGCGGCGTACGATGGCGCCACGCTCGATGGTAGCACCGGGCATGATAACGGCGTCTTCGATGACAGCGCCTTCCTTGATGGTAACGCCGGCAAACAGAACGCTGTGCTCAACACGGCCGAAAACTTCGCAGCCTTCGGTAATCAGGGTGTTCTTGACGCTGCCGCCTTCTGCGATGAAGTGGGGAGCGAGGCCGGGATTACGGGCGTAGATGCGCCACTTCTTGTCGTGCAGGTCGATGGGCAGGGGATTTTCGAGAAGGTCCATGTTGGCTTCCCAGAGGCTTTCGATGGTTCCGACATCCTTCCAGTAGCCGGCGAAGTCATAAGCGAACATGCGCTGACCTTCGTTGAGCATGGTGGGGATGATGTTCTTGCCGAAGTCGTTGTTGCTCTTGGGGTTGACGGCGTCTTCGGACAGGTACTTATGCAGCTTTTCCCAGGTGAAGATGTAAACGCCCATGGAAGCCTTGTTGCTCTTGGGGTTGGCGGGCTTCTCTTCAAACTCGTTGATGGCGTTGCTTTCGTCGGTGTTCATGATGCCGAAACGGCTGGCCTCTTCCCACGGTACTTCGCGTACAGCGATGGTACAGTCGGCCTGCTTTTCGATGTGGGACTTCAGCATGGCGTTGTAGTCCATCTTGTAGATGTGGTCGCCGCTGAGGATGAGCACATACTCGGGGTCAAACTGCTCGATGAACTTGCAGTTCTGATAAATGGCGTTGGCGGTGCCGGAGTACCAGGCACCATCCTTGCCGGTCTGGTAGGGGGGCAGTACGTATACGCCGCCGTGAGCAAGGTCAAGGTCCCAGGGAGAGCCGCTGCCGATGTAGGCGTTCAGCTCAAGGGGCTGATACTGGGTCAGTACGCCGACAACGTCAATAGCGCTGTTGGTGCAGTTGCTCAGAGGAAAGTCAATGATGCGGTATTTGCCGCCGTAGGGAATAGCCGGTTTGGCCATGCTGGACGTCAGGATGCCGAGTCGGCTTCCCTGGCCACCGGCCAGCAGCATAGCAACACACTGCTTTTTGTTCATCATGGGTATCATCCACTCCTTCAAATATGATAGGTAACCTTTTTCGTTAATCTGCGCGCGTTTTATTTCTCGGCTTTCTTGGTTGCCTTTTTAGCCGGTTTTTTGCTGCGTGCAGGGGAAGATGAACTGCCGGCCTTTTTGGCTTTGGCTGCTGCGGGAGCGGCTGCTGCTCGGCCTGTTTTGATAACAGGCTTGGGAGGCTTAGGCGGCAGAATCTTATCGTAAGTCAGATAGACCGTGCTGAGCGGAGGTACGCATACATCTGCCCAGAAGGGGAAACCATTGTAATCACCGGGCTGCGCAGTAATTTCATACGCATTGTACTGGTTGCTGCCGCCAAATTCAGCTCGGTCCGTATTGAACAGCTCGTTCAGCTTACCGCCATAGGGGAGAGGCAGACGGTAAACGGGTCTGAACACGGGCGTGAAGTTGGTGATACAGACAATGGATTTACCGGCTTTGTCCGTGCGGATGAAGGCAACGATGCTGTTGTCACTGTCGTTTGCCGCGATCCACTGGAAACCTTCCCACGAATTGTCAACTTCGTGGAGCGCCTTTGTATCCTTGTACAGGTGATTCAGGGTTTTAACGCACTTCTGCAGCGGTGCGTGACGCTCGTATACCAGCAGGAACCAATCCAGCTGATCGTCAAACTTCCACTCAATAAAGTGAGCAAACTCGCTGCCCATGAACAGAAGCTTTTTGCCGGGGTGTGCCATGGTGTAGCCGTACAAGGCGCGCAGACCTGCGAACTTGTTCCAGATATCACCGGGGTTTTTATCCAGCATGCTGTGCTTGCCGTGAACAACTTCATCGTGCGAGAAGGGCAGGATGTAGTTTTCGCTGAAAGCATACATCAGGCTGAAGGTAAGTTTGTCATGATGGTATTTGCGGTAGACGGGATCAAGCTTTACATAGGAGAGCATATCGTTCATCCAGCCCATGTTCCACTTGAAACCGAAGCCCAGACCGCCGATGTAAGTGGGGGCGGTGATCATGGGGAAGGAGGTGCTCTCTTCCGCGATCATCATAATGCCGGGGGCATCATGATACAGGGTTTGATTCATACGCTTGAGGAAAGCGATGCCGTCAAGGTTTTCTCTTCCGCCGTATTCGTTGGGCAGATACTGACCGGGTTCTTTGCAGAAATCGTAGTAGATGATGCTGCTGACAGCGTCTACGCGGATGCCGTCTGCATGGAACAGATCGATCCAGAAGCAGGCGCTGGAAAGCAGATAGCTGCAAACCTCGCCGCGTGCAAAGTCGAAAAGCATCGTGCCCCACTGAGGAATCTCGCCACGGCGGGGGTCGGGATGGTTGTAAAGATCAGTGCCGTCAAACTTGTACAGACCGACTTCGTCACGAGGGAAGTGCGCGGGTACCCAGTCGAGGATAACGCCGATATTTGCCTGATGGCAGCGGTCGATGAACGCACGCAGGCCGTCGGGCGTGCCGTAGCGGGAGGTGGCGGAGAAGAAACCGGTAACCTGATAGCCCCAGCTCATGTCGAGGGGATGTTCCATCACGGGCAAAAGCTCGATATGGGTATATCCCATGTCCTGAACGTAGGGGATCAGCTCGTCGGCAAGCTCGGTGTAAGTAAGGAAAGAACCGTCTTCGTGGCGCTTCCATGAACCGGCGTGAACTTCGTAAATGTTGACAGGGGAAGTGTTGGGGTTGAATGCTTTGCGCTTGTCCATCCATGCCTGGTCGCCCCATTTGTAATTGCCCATGTCGTAAATACGGCTGCCATTGTTGGGTCGGGGCTCAGTGAAGAAACCGAAGGGGTCGGCTTTCAGGCGCCAAACGTCATCAGCGCCCCATACAGCAAACTTATAAGTAGCAAAGCCGTCTTCCTTCAGGTTTTGCATGAGCTCAGTTTCGGGCACACGAATTTCCCAGGTGCCGTCAAACTGCTTGAACATACCGTGTTTGGATTTATCCCAATTGTTGAATTCGCCTACCAGTGAAACATGCTTTGCGTTGGGAGCCCAAACGGCAAAATGCCATTTTTTCACGTCGTTTTCATAACAGGGGTGAGCTCCGAGCATTTCATAAGCGCGTCGATTGGTGCCTTGATGGAAAGTTTCGCGCACCTCAGCCGTAGGTGCAGAGTAAAGCATAGGATCACTCCTTACCTGATCTAAACTTTCACACAAATAACCGATGGTATAATTTCGATATCTTATTGTATTCGCATGATGGCTGTTTCGTCAAGTATATTTTGCGTTTTTTTGAACATACAGACACAGATTATACAAAATCTGCGGCATCTGTAATGGATGCCGCAGATTTGTTTGATTTTGTTAAGGACGCAAAATACCCGAAAAAGCATTTGCGGAAGAGAATGAAGGCGCGATGTTTTGCAATTCCGGTTGGTTTTCGGGTTTCAGAGCTGTCAGCCTGCTGACGCTTACCTCATAGGCGATTTTGTTTAGCGTTGTACCATCCGGAAGCTGTTTTTGATAGGCTCTGCTTTGAAATCTGCCGACGAGCTGAACTTTATCGCCGGTTTTCAGATTGGAGGCATAACGTGCCGTGCGTCCCCATGTAATGCAGGGAATGTAGTCGCTTTTGCCGTACGAGCGATTGACCGCGAGCATCAGGTCTGCGATTTCGCGTCCGAATGGCGTTGTGCGATAGCTGGGCGGTTTGCAGAGAGCGCCTGTCAACTGCACTTTGTTGGGATTTTCCTCGTCGGTATCATAATCAAGCAGTTTTTGAGCAAATGCCGTAATCAAAAGTCTGCCGGAGCCTTCAATTACTTTGTTATAGCTGCGCAACTGACCATCCAGACAAATGGTGCTGCCGTTTGTAATCGGCTCATCCATTAGCAGGCGTTCGCTCAACGTGATGGGCAGAAAATCCTCCGCACCGCTCAGTCTTGGTACGCGCAGCGTTGTAACATAGAATTGCTCGCCGAACAATTCGTGTCCGAATTGAAGGTTTTGGCAGATTTGGCCTTTCAAATGGATCGTGTTTCCCGTTTCTTCCATGTTTCTCACCTCTATGATTATTGCTTTGGTTGTGCAGTGACGCTAGGATGCTGTTTGCCTTGCACGTCTATGGTATATTCGCCTTCAAGCAGGATTTCGCTGACGGGGATAATGGTATATCCCAACGCCTGATAGTGGCTGATGACAGTCGGCAATGCGTTGACAATGTCCTTTGAATCGTTGTGAAACAGGACGATATCACCGTTTTCAACGCGATAGGTGCATTGTTTGATGATGTCCTGCGTGCCGCGGTCTTTCCAATCCAGACTATCAATGCTCCATTGCACTGCCTCGTAACCTTCGGCACGAGCTACTGTGATGACACGGTCATTGTATTCGCCGTACGGAGGACGGAACAGTACAGGCCGTACCCCTGTTAGTTTTTCCACTTTATCGCTCATCATGCGCAGTTCTTCGCGGATTCCGTTCTCGGAAAGCTGATTCATATGCGCGTGCGTGTCTGAATGATTGCCGATTTCATGACCGCGTGCCACGATTTCCTTAAGCATTTCCGGGTATTTATCCACCCATCCGCCTACAAGAAAGAACGTGGTTTTGATGTTGTAACGGTCAAGGATGTCGAGAATGGCGATCGTTTTATCTGCACCCCATGAAGCATCAAAACTGATGGAAACAACAGGATCTTCTCTTTCAACGCAGTAAATCGGCAGTTCTTTTTTGGGGGCGACTACGGCAGTCGCGCTTTGATTTGTACCTGTTACATAAGCTGCGCAGGATGTAAGCAGGCACAGACAAAGCGCGGCTGTAAGAAATGGTCGTTTGACAGGGCCTGCTCTGGCGGAACATACAGCGGGGGAATTGCTAAGCAATTGGCCTTTCTCGCGAAGCTTAAAGGATTTTGCAGCCACTGAATCACTCCTTTGCAAAAGGGATATATGGAATTTATGGGTTGTATATGACTCAAAAGCCAAAACGTTTCAAGGAAAGGCAAAAGCATACAAAAAACGCCAAGGCAAATATTGCCTTGGCGTTTTGGTTTGTGTGCATTTATTTTCGGAGTGCCTGAGGATTGATCAGATTTGCAGGTGTTTTATCGTTCAGAACATCGATGATGACACGGCTGGCTGCTTGTGCCATCTGGTTGCGTGTTGAGAGGGTATTGCTGCCCGAATGAGGCGTAAGCTGCACGTTGTCAAGTTCGAAGAAAGCCGGATTCACATTGGGTTCATTGGTGTAGACATCAAGCGCTGCACCTGCGATTTTGCGTTCGCGAAGGGCTTTGATCAATGCTTCTTCATCCACCACAGGGCCGCGTGCGGTGTTGACCAGAAAGGCGGTTGGTTTCATCATGGCGATCATATCTTCGGAAATGATCCCTTTTGTTTCGGGCGTAAGCGGACAATGGAGGCTGATGAAATCGCTTGTGCGCATCAGTTCATCCAAAGAGGTACGCATATCGCCTTTTTGGTCACGCTCGGGTTTGGGAGTGCGTGAAGTGTAGAGAATGCGCATGCCCATTGCACGTGCAATATCGGCAACTCGTGCGCCGATACGGCCCATACCCACGATGCCAAGCGTTGCGCCTTCCATAAGAGTACCCATGCGTCTGCCCATAACAAACAACTCACTTGCAGGCAGCGTACGCACAAGGCCGTCAAGTTCGTTGAGCCTGCGTGCCATGGACATCATGTGCGCGATGGCGATTTCGGCGGTTGCAGCAGTAACGGTATCCGGAATGTTGAAAACAGGAATGCCACGCTCTGTAGCGGCAGCTACGTCAATGGAGTCATATCCCGCGCCGTAGCAGACGATAACGCGAAGTTTTTTACCTGCTTCTACCATTTCGCGGTCAAAAGCGTTGCAGGCGAGTACCGCGTCAGCTTCAGGAAGCAAAGCAAGCATTTCTTCGCGCGAAAATGCAACGCCCTCAGGCGGAATGTGCAAAGTGTGGTTTTGTTCCCTCAAAATCTGAAATCCATCAGAAGGAACGCCAAAACTGATTATTACCGATGCCATGTATACACCCGTCTTTCAAAATAAATGATACTAATGATAACAGGAAGCAGGGCGCTCCGCAAGGGTTACTCATCTTATTGGATGTATCAGGGCACCATAAAACAGTATAAGTACAAGAAAGAAGGCTTGCGATGGATAAGCAAACATTCCCGCAGCTTAGAAATAGCATCCACGCAGATGTGGCTATAATAGGCGGTGGTTTGAGTGGGATGACGATAGCGCTGTGGCTTTTGCAAATGGGGTTGAATGTTACGGTAGCAGAAGCGAGAACTTGCGGGGGCGGGACAACGTCAAAGTGCAGGGGCGTTGTCTGTTATTCAAACAGTGCTGTATTTTCTTCTGTTAAGAAACATTGCGGTGGGTCGGCACTTGATGACTATTGGTCCACGACTTCAAATGCTGTTCAGTCAGTTTTGCAATTGGCAAGGCACGTTCAAACAATTCCAATGAAACACTTTTTGTACGCTGACTCTGCTAAGGAGGCGGATACGTTATCTGCAGAAGCAGAAATGAGAAAGAACGTATTAAAGAAAACAGAAATTGTAAATAGAGTAAATACGCCTGTGGGGGAAAAGAACACCTTACGCGTAACAGATGCTTTTTACTTTAAATTTGCGGATTATTTCCAGACGTTGATGACTCAGGCTATGATAAACTCAATCCGCATTTTTGAAAATACAAGAGTTTTGGGCTTGGAGCGGGAAGCTGTATACACAGAACAGGGTAAAATCAGTGCTCCATATACAGTGATAGCAACAGGTTTTCCAATTTTACAGAGGATTGGTACAAGATTTTTGACTTTGGAACAGTTTGCTGTTGTAAGTGCGCGTTTTACAGGCGGAGAAATGAATGCCGTATGGAATTCGGTCGATGGGAAAGTTAGGTTTTTGGAAACCGGGGGAGAAACGGAAGTTTTGATTGCCTGTGATGTTACTCAGAAGAACGTGAAAAGTGTGGAACAAATTGGCAGGCAGCTTTCGACTAAGCCCTTGCCAATAGAGGAACAGGGCGTGGAGTGTTATACAGCAGACCATATACCGTATATCGGCGTTGTCTCACGCAAACATCCAAATACATTTATCGCAACAGGTTATGGCGGGAATGGTATCGTGGGAAGCATGCTTGCTGCGCAGGCGATATCCACGAAAATTTTGGGGTTAAACGCAAGTGCTTATGAGCTGTATTCGCCGCAGAGAAGAACTCTTTCGGTGCAGGCGGCCTTGAAGTGTGGCAGCAGATATATCAAAAATATCAGGGGCGGAAGCGGTGCGCCCAGATGTACGCACATGGGCTGCAAATTGGTTTATAATAAGCAAACTCGTCTGTGGGAATGTCCGTGCCATGGCTCAAGATATGACCATTTTGGCAATGTAATCAACGCTCCGGCGGTGCGTCCGGCAGATTTGAAAGCAAGAAAATAAGCAAAAAAATTCGGAGAAACTATTGCACTTCAGAACGTGACGTGATATAATAACTCTTGTTGTGATAACGGACGGTCCTCTTCCCCAGATAGGCTGTGGGTACGAACGTCTACGAAGGAAGGAGGCCAATGAAATGAGTGAAATCATTCGTTCCATCGAGAAGGCTCAGCTCCGCACCGATCTGCCCAAGTTCAACATCGGTGACACCGTTCGCGTTTTCGTGAAGGTTGTGGAAGGTAGCCGCGAGCGTCTTCAGGCTTTTGAAGGCACTGTGATGGCCAAGCGCAATGGCAGCATCCGCGAAACGTTCACTGTTCGTCGTGTGTCTTACGGCATCGGCGTTGAGCGTACGTTCCCTCTGCACAGCCCCCGCGTTGATCACATCGAAGTGATCCGTCGTGGTAAGGTGCGTCGCGCCAAGCTGTATTACCTGCGCAATCTGCAGGGCAAGGCTGCCAAGATCAAGGAAGCCAAGCGCGTGTAATTCAAACGCAAAACACCAGGAGCGCCCGAAGCATTTTGGGCGCTCTTTTGGTATATACATGATTGTAAACTCATGCAGGGAGGGAAAACAATGAAGGGTTACGATGTGGAAAAGGCTGCGGCTTTCGTGCTTGCCGGTCTTGATATAAAGGCTTATAAATCCATTGCCAATGAAGTGCCTGCTATCATCCGTGATTTTATCTCTTACGATCTTTATTTTATGCGCGTAAGCGGCGTACTTGATGAAAACGGCG
>JAZKYW010000040.1:0-6331 GCA_045612325.1 Candidatus Limiplasma sp.
AGGGGAATCGAACCCCTGATTTCGCCTTGAGAGGGCGACGTCTTAACCGCTTGACCATGGAGCCATTGGCTGGGGAACTAGGATTCGAACCTAGACAATACGAGTCAGAGTCGTAGGTGCTGCCGTTACACAATTCCCCAACGGAACGAAAGTTATTATAATGGATGCAGGCCGAAAAGTCAACCCCTATTTTCAATTTTTTTAGAATTTTTTTGCGCCGTGATCCGCTCAAAATTTTTTGCAGAAAAATGCAAATTGGGGGTTTACAACCCCGAAAACCTGTGCTATAATATCACTCGTTCATGGGGCATTAGCGCAGTTGGTAGCGCACAACACTGGCAGTGTTGGGGTCAGGAGTTCGAGTCTCCTATGCTCCACCAATACCGAGTTCGTAAGAACTCGGTTTTTGTTTTATCCGAATATTCAAAAACACCCCCGAATACCCGCAAAACGGTACTCGGGGGACATTTTTTACAGCATGATCTTTACGGTTTCTCCACCGTGGTCATGCACCTCGACCAGCACCCACTCCGGATGCGTGCGCTTGTAGCGTTTGTAAGCGCGAAACAGAATACGCAGCTGGCTGGCGGATATGCTGATGTTTTTTTGCTTTGCCTTTGCCGAGAGGAACCCGGCGCTCAGCCCATTTATCAAAAGCCCGTTCGGCAAACGGATGCGGGTCGTTTTTCCGGTGCGTTCCACAATAACGATACGCATGGCTTACTCCACAAAGACCCGCACAACAGTGCCGTCGGCGGCTTCCACTTCCAGCAGGTTGCCGATCACCCCATGCGATACCAGCGTCATCACCTGCCGCCAGTCGATCTGCTTTATCGCTTCATTTGCAGTCACCTGCGGTACTTCCATACCGCAGTCCAGCGCGATCTGGATCAGCGCCAGCGGCAGATTGACGCGCACTTTATCCCCCTCGGCGGAGTCCACGGTGATCCTCAGCATCATATCCGCAATGCTTTTCAGTTCTTCTTGGGGCAGCATTTGCACAGCTGCCGGCTGTTCCTGTTTGCCGCAAAGCAGTTCATCCACCGTAACGCCAAGAATCTTTGCAAGCTGAGGCAGCAGGCTGATATCCGGGCAGGTCTGATCGTTTTCCCACTTGCTTACCGCCTGGCCGCTCACGCCAAGCAGCTCGGCCAGTTCCTCCTGCTTCATGCTTTTGGTTTTGCGCAGCGCCGCAATACGGCTGCCGATGGTATTGTCCATTTGATCCACTCCTTCCGTTTGATGCTTCCATTATACCTTACCGTACCCCAAACGGAAGGGAACATTAGTTGGATACCCACTATCCGGATCCAACCATTGGGCGGATATCCGCTCAACCGATGGTTGAACGGCGGCTGCCGGCAAGCACCGCGCCTTTAGCCGCGTTTCATTTGCTTCAGATCCTCTGTGACCAGCTCTTCCAGATATTCGACCGCAGCCCGACCGGCGTTCATGCATCTGTCGACCGCGTCCTTCAGCGTTTCGCAGTCGCCGTATTTTTCTTCCACGTCCCCGGGCGTCCAGTCCTCATTGAGCGCGGTTTTCATGATTTGGATAAAGTGTTCGATGTCCTGTTTGGTCATGCAGGCATCCTCCCCTTTCAGACGGCCTTGTTCTGCTGCTTTTGTTTAAGCACCGCGTTTACCTTGGCGGTGTTCTTTTTGGTAACGGTGTAAATGATGACCCAAATCACCGCATAGCCCACCACAAAAATGATCGTAAACACCAGCACGGGTACGGCAGCCCACTTCAGCCACGCATTTACCAGATAGGTAGCCAGATAGCAAAGGTACAGCGTGCCGCCGTGGATGAGGATGGCAGCCATCAGGGGCAGGCGTTCGATTTGATAGATGGCGTTGATGCCGCCCACCGCAAAGGCCAGCGCAGCCATCGAGAAAATGCCGGTACACATCTCCTTCACCGTGAGCACATCCACCACGCCGCGGTTGTGAAGAATGAGGAAAACCACCGCCAGCGTCAGCGGGCCGAAGCTGCAGGCAACCAAGCCGCGGAGAATGAAGCCCTTCAGGAATTTCTTCATCATGCGTCATACCTCCTTCTGATTTCCGCAAAGCAGCGGCGGGAAACATACTCCCGATAGCCGCATTGGAACACCGCGTCCACACCGCCGCTGAATACCGCGTCAAAGCGCAGGATGCGGTGCTCGTTGGCAATGGCGGATTTGTTGATGCGGATGAAATACGAGGGCAGCACATCCTCCAAATCGCGAAGCCTGTCCTGCAGGCGGTAGCGGCGGCCCTGTTCATCGATGGCCATCACCTTGCGGTCGATAACGGTGATGCATTCAATGCTGTCAAAGGGCAGGCGGCACAGCTCGTTCTCCCCGTATCCCACAAGGCAGTTGCTGCCCGAAAAGCTGCGCACAAGGTCCTCGATTTGCCGCGTCAGCTCGCTGGGGGCACGGACAACGGCAATGATCTCCTCTTCTGCGTCCTTGTCGATGATCAGCTTGTATTTCATCGCTTACGCTCCTTACTGTTTTTTCATGCGGCGCAGGAAACACCACACCGCCAGCGCCGTAAACGCTGCGCTGTATAGCACGATGGGCAGGATGTGCGCACAGGCGGCGTCAAACTGCCCGTGAAACAGCGCCTTTTCCATTTCCACAGCGTGCACAAAGGGCAGCATGTGGGCGATTTTTTCAAACGCGCCGCCCACAAGGCTCAGGTCAAACCATACGCCGGACAGCCATGCGCTCAGGTTGGTCAGCAGCGCGCCGCAAATGCCGCCCACCTGCTTAACGCCAAGCAGGCTTCCGCACAGAAGCCCCAGCGAGATGTTGAAAACCGCCATGGGAATGATGCCGATGACAGCATACAACACTTTCACGTCAAAATCCAGCCCGAAAGGAATGGCAAACAGATAGCAGGCCAGCGCCTGCGCCAAAGCCATGGGCAGCAGCGGCAGCATGTAGCCGATGATGAAATCCGCCGCCTTGAGAGGCGTGGTGTACAAACGCTGCAGAAAGGCGCTCTCGCGGTCTTTGGCGATGAGCGTAGCCGAAAACAGCGTGATGAATGAAAGCCCGAATACGGTGATGCCGGGCGTGAGCACATCGATCTCAAACATGCTCACGGGGATGTTGGCCTGCATGGCGCTCAGCAGCGCCAGCAGCACCAGCGGAAAGCCCAGACCGAAGCCGAGGTTGATGGGGTCGCGCAGGATCTCCTTTGCGCAGCGTTTGGCAAAAGTCAGCAGTCTCATACATTCGCCTCCCTGACCAGCGCCACAAAGGCGGATTCAAAATCATCGCAGCCCGCGCGGCGTTTCAGTTCATCCGCCGTGCCCACGGCCAGCAGACGTCCGTTTTTCATAATGCCGATGCGGCCGGAAAGCGCCTCGGCTTCCTCCATGTAGTGCGTGGTGAGGATGATGGTAGCCTTGCCCTTCATATCGCGGATGGTCTGCCACAAATCGTGACGGGCGATGACATCCAGCCCGAGCGTGGGCTCATCCAGAAACAGGATGTCAGGCTCGCTGATAAGCGCCATGGCGATGCTCACCCTGCGCTGCCAGCCGCCCGAGAGCGTGCGCGCTTTTTTGAAAAGCACCTCATCCAGCGCAAACTGCCTGCAAAGGTCCTGGATGCGCTGCGCGGTCTTTTGGCTGTCAAAGCCGTGGATGCCGCAGATGAAGGCCAGGTTTTCCTTCACGGTCAGGTTGGGGGCGATGGCAGTTTCCTGCGGGGATACGCCGATGAGCTGCTTCACCTGCTCAGGCTGCCTGACGATGCTGCAGCCGCCTACCAGCGCGTCGCCGCTTGACGGCCGGGTAAGGCAGGTCAGCATTTTGATGGTGGTGGTTTTGCCCGCGCCGTTTACGCCGAGCAGGCTGAATAATTCGCCCTGCTCAACGCAGAGGGAAAGGTCGTTCACGGCGGTCACGTCTTTGTAGCGCTTGACAAGGCCGTTTGTTTGAATTGCTTGCATAGGCTCCTCCTTGAGGGGTGTTCTTTACGTCTGTCATCATAGCAGAAGCCGCCGCCCCTGTGTGGATTTTTGCTTCTTCGGTCGTTTGGCATGCCTCATCGGTCAAAATTTCGATTTTTTGAAAATTCCCTCTTTACAAACTGCATATGCTGTGCTATACTATCTCTTGTTCGGGGCATTAGCGCAGTTGGTAGCGCACAACACTGGCAGTGTTGGGGTCAGGAGTTCGAGTCTCCTATGCTCCACCAATACCGAGTTCGTAAGAACTCGGTTTTTTGTTTATCTGCATAAAGCAAAAAGCCTCTCCTTGCGGAGAGGCTTTTGTGTTTACCCGCGGCTTTCGCGGAAGTAGGCGATGCCGAGGCAGGCGGGGGGCTGGTCCTCGCGCTTTTTGCGCAGGCTGGTGATGACCAGTACGATGATGGTCACCAGATAGGGCAGGGATTTGAAAACCTCCTGCGCGCTGCGGCCCAGGCCGGGGATGTAGAGATAGAGGATGTAGAAGCCGCCAAACAGGAAGGAACCCCAGATGGCGTTGAGGGGGCGCCAGCGGGCGAAGATGACCAGCGCGATGGCCAGCCAGCCGCGGTCGCCGAAGCCGTTGTTGACCCAGGTGCCGCCGGTGTACTCCATAACGAAGTACAAACCGCCAAGGCCCGCCATCATGCCGCCGATGACGGTGGCAAGGTACTTGCAGCGGCTTACGTTGATGCCGGCTGCGTCGGCGGTGGCAGCGCTCTCACCCACGGCGCGCAGGTTCAGGCCGCTGCGGGTTTTGAACAGGAACCAGCTGAGCACAAAGGTGATGATGAGCGCGAAGTAGGTCAGGAAGCCGTAGCTGAACAGCAGGGGGCCGATGACGGGCAGCTCGCTCAGCACAGGGATGGAAGCGCGGAAGGCGCTTGCGGTAACGGCGGTGGACAGCTGGCCCACGCCGCCGGACAGCTTGGAAAGAGAGCCGCCGAAGAAGTTGCCAAAGCCCATGCCGAAGGTGGTGAGGGCAAGGCCGGTCACGTTCTGGTTGGCGCGCAGGGTAACAGTGAGCACGCTGTAGAGCAGCGCGCCCAGAGCGCTCACCAGCAGGCAGCACATCAGGGCGATCAGCATACCCACAACGGGGATGGGGTTGGGGGTGCTGTTTTCATACAGGAAGGCGCCGATGAGGCCGCCGACGCCGCCCATGTACATCAGGCCGGGGATGCCAAGGTTCAGGTTGCCGGATTTCTCCGTCAGGATCTCGCCGTTAGCGCCAAACAGCAGCGGAATGCCCTGCGTGATGGCTTTCTGCAGAAAAACAAGAATGACGTTCATGCCTTGACCTCCTCCTTATCGTTCTTGCGGAATTCCAGGCGGTAGTTGATAAAGAACTCACAGCCGAGGATGAAGAACAGCAGGATACCCGTGAGGATCTCGCTGGCGTTCTCGTTCAGGCCAAACTGGCTGGCGATCTCCAAAGCGCCCTTTTCCATAAACACAAGGCCAAAGGCCACCAGCATCATGGTGAAGGGATTCAGCTTGCCCAGCCACGCGACAACGATGGCGGTAAAGCCGCGGCCGCCGGCGAGGCCCGTGGAAATGGTATGACCCACGCCCGCGGCCAGCAGGTAACCCGCGATGCCGGCGATGGCGCCGCAGATGGCCATGGTGCGGATGATGACGCGCTTGACGTTGATGGCGGCATAGTGAGCGGTGTTCTCACTCTCACCCACAACGCTGATCTCATAGCCCTGCTTGGTGTAGCGCATGTACACAAACAGGATGACCGCCAGACCCACAACGATCAGGATGGGCAGGATGTAGCTGTTGTTCTTCAGCGCGGGCAGCCAGCCGATGGCGCCGTCCTTGTTGAAGTTGATGTTGGGCAGCCAGCCGATCTTGCCCTTGGAGTTGATCAGACCCACGGAGTTGGATCCGGGAGGGGTCTCCCAGAAGATGATGCCAAAGGCCACCAGCTGGCTGGCGATGTAGTTGAGCAGCAGGGTAAAGAGGGTCTCGTTGGTGTTCCAGTGCGCCTTGAAGAAGGCGGGGATCAGGCCCCACAAGGCGCCGGCAGCCACGCCCGCGATGGGGCACAGGGTGTACAGCGCCCAGCCGGGCAGGTTTTTGCCGTAGATCATCACGGCGGCGGTCGCCATGGCGCCTACCAGCACCTGACCTTCCGCGCCGATGTTCCAAAAGCGCATGCGGAAGGCGGGCATAACGGCAAAAGCGATGCACAGAAGGATGGCGGCGTCACGCGCGGTGATCCACGCGCGGCGGCCGGTGCCTACCGCGCCGTCCCACAGGGCGGCGTAAACGTGCAGGGGGTTCATGCCGGTCAACAGTACGATGACGATGGCGGATACGATCAGCGCGAGCACAAGGGCGATCACGCGTACAAG
>JAZKYW010000041.1:0-4697 GCA_045612325.1 Candidatus Limiplasma sp.
GCGGCCCTGGCGGCGTTGATGGTGATGGAACGGAAAGCGGCGTCCTCATCCAGACCTTCACGCACGGTGATGGAAGCCAGATGGGGCAAGGGCCACAGAGCGACTACGTCATGGTCGGTGCAGAGGGCAAACTCCACGCCGGCAGCGTTCAGGGAAGCGCCGATCTCCAGCGTGCCGCCGGTGGTTTCGGGCTTGCCGGAGGGGCCGATGCAGGGGCCTACGATGGGAATGATACCCGCGCTGGCGATCTCGGGAATCACGGGCGTGCCGACCGTGGTATGCACGGTGGACATGCGCAGGCCGAATTCCTTGGCGATGCGCAGGGCGGTGAGGATATCATCCGCGCGGTGGGCGTGGATGTGCGCGGGAATCTCGCGCTTGAGCAGCGGGATGAGGGCGTCCTTCTCGGGGTCGTACACATCCTCGCCGGCTTCCTTCTTGAGCATGTAGCGGCGGGCTTCCTCCAGCGTTTTGCGGAAGATGGCGGCGGTCGCCATGCGGGTCATGGGGGAGCGGCCCTTGTTTTCGCCATAGTTGCGCTTGGGGTTTTCGCCCGTGGCGCACTTGATGGCGCAGGGGGCCTTGACCACCATGCGGTCTACATTGGTCTCGGTGCACAGCTTGATGATAGCCGCCTGACCGCCGATGATGTTGGTGCTGCCGGGGCAGACCACGGCGGCGGTGATGCCTGCGCGGCGGGCTTTGGGAATGGCAATGTCAAAGGGGTTGATGCCATCCACCACGCGCATATCGGGGGTGATGGGGTCGGTGGTCTCGTTGCAGTCCTCACCTTCCCAGCGCATGCCTTCTTCGGAAATGCCGATGTGCGTGTGCGCATCGATGAAGCCGGGCATGATGTAGCCGCCCTGTGCGTCCATCACTTCGCCTTCGTAGGGCGCGGCCTGAGCCATATCGCCGAAAGCGGTGATCACACCGTTTTCAAAATCCACATAGCCGTTTTCAAAGCGACCGTTTTCAACGGTCAGCAGAATGCCGTTTTGAATTCTCATGGGGCAAATTCCTCCCTTTTATGGAATGGGGATGAAAAAGGAAATCAGAATCATGATGCCGCCGCATATGGCGCGGGCGATGGCTGCAGCCGCTTCCTGCTGGCGCTTGGTAAACAGGTCCTCGCTGACCACGGTGGCGGATGTCAGGTCGTCATCAAAGTCTTCGCTGTCCATCCGAAAAGCAGGACGGTGATTTTTTTCGCCTTTGTCCTTGCGGTGCAGATAGGGCACCTGCACTTTTTTACGCGCACCGAAACGCTTGAAAAAGCGCATGCCCGTCATTTTGAGGTAGGTAAACCATCCCCAGCACACCAGCACGCAGCCCGCTGCGCACACGGCGTTGACGGTGTAGATGCCCCCGCCAAGCAGCGTGCCCACCACAAGGGCAATGACCAGCGCAGCGCCCAGATAGCGGAACGTGCGCCGGTAAATGAAACGGAAATAGCGTTTGCGGTCCATGGTTACAGTTCCTTGCGGTAGTTTTCCAGCTCCTGCTGATTGCAAAGCACCCAGTGACCGGGGGTGATTTCCTTCCAGAAAGGCTTGTCGACGCTGTAATCGTGCATGGAGGGATCATAGGTGAGCAGCTTTTTGCTGCGTTCAACA
Source organism: Candidatus Limiplasma sp. (assembly GCA_045612325.1). GTDB lineage: Bacteria > Bacillota > Clostridia > Christensenellales > Aristaeellaceae > Limiplasma. The sequence goes on from JAZKYW010000041.1 coordinate 1,617, forward strand.
GCGGGGTCGGGATAGGGCACGGCGGAAAGCAGCGCCTTGGTGTAGGGATGCAGGGGATGAGCAAACAGCTCCTCGCACTCCGCAAGCTCCACCAGACGGCCCTTGTTGATCACAGCGATGCGGTCGGAAATGAAGCGCACAACGCTCAGGTCGTGGGCAATGAACAGGTAGGTCAGCTCACGCTCGCGCTTCATCTTGTTGAGCAGGTTGATGACCTGTGCGCGAATGGATACGTCCAGCGCGGAGATGGGCTCGTCGGCGACCACGAAATCGGGGTTCATAACGAGACTGCGGGCAATGCCGATGCGCTGGCGCTGACCGCCCGAGAATTCGTGGGGGAAACGGCTGGAGAAATCGCTGGAAAGGCCGACTTCCGCCATGATTTTTTCCACCTTGGCAAGGCGGTCGGCCTTGTTGTCAAACAGGTGGTAATTGTACAGACCTTCGGAGATGATGTAATCCACCTTGGCGCGCTCGTTGAGGCTGGCCATGGGGTCCTGGAAGATCATCTGCATCTGCATGTGCAGGTCTTTGGCCTTTTTGCGGTCGATTTTGCCGTTGATCTTTTCGCCGCCGAAGATGATGCTGCCATCCACCTTGTTGTAGATGCGCATGATGGCGCGGCCGATGGTGGTTTTGCCGCTGCCGCTTTCGCCTACCAGCGAGAGGGTCTCGCCTTTGTAAATGTCAAAGCTGACGTTGTCAACAGCCTTGAATTCGCGGTCGCCCAGCTTGAACTTGACGGTCAGGTCCTGCACCTGCAAAAGCTTTTCGGCGTTTTCGTAGTTGAAGGGCTCGGCAGGCTTCTGCTGCGCCTTCTGCTCTCTGGCGCGCTGCTCAAGGGCTTCGCGGTGCTCGGCGGCGTATTCGTGCATGAGCCATGTTTTGGCGTAATGCGTGTCAGATACGCGGAACATGGGGGGCTCTTCTTCAAAGTCGATCTCCATGGCGTCAGGGTTGCGGGGGGCAAATGCGTCGCCGTGGATCTGCTTGAACAGGTTGGGAGGCGTACCCTGAATGGAGTACAGGTCGTGGCCCTTTACGCCCAGCTGAGGCATGGACTGCAGCAGCGCCTTGGTGTAGGGGTGAACAGCTTCGGAGAAGATCTCCTCCACCTTGCCGTATTCCACGATCTGGCCTGCGTACATCACGCTTACCCAGTCGGCTACGTTAGCCACAACGCCAAGGTCGTGGGTGATGTAGACGACGGTCATTTTCAGTTCTTTCTGCAGTTCGCGGATCAGGTTCAAAATCTGCGCCTGCACGGTCACGTCCAGCGCGGTGGTGGGCTCGTCACAGATAAGAATTTCGGGACGGCAGGCAATGGCGGTGGCGATGACCACGCGCTGGCGCATGCCGCCGGAAAATTCGTGCGGATACTGCTTGTAGCGGGTCTCGGCGTCCTGAATGCCTACACGGCGCAGAAGCTCGATGGCTTCCTGCTTTGCCTGTGCGTGAGGCGTGCCGAAATGCCACATGATGACCTCGGCGATCTGCTCGCCGACGGTGCGCACGGGGTTGAGGCTGGTCATGGGATCCTGAAACACCATGGCGATCTTTTTGCCGCGGATGCGCAGCCATTCTTCCTCAGTGGTGTAGCGGGAAATTTCTTCATCGCGGTAGGTCAGGGTGCCGCCCGTTACCTTGCCGTTTTTATCCAGCATGCCGATGAACGACTTGGTAAAGACGGATTTGCCGCTGCCGCTTTCGCCTACGATGGCCATGGTCTCGCCCTCGTACAGGTCCAGCGATGCGCGGCGCACAGCGGTCAGGGTCTGTCCGCGCAGATTGAACTGGATCTCCACGTCCTTTGCGGAGAAGATGCGGGGGCCGGTATGTCCGTTATACTGCATAAACGCGCCCCTTTCTTACACGTGGTTGCGGGGGTCGGATGCATCGGCAAACTTGTTGCCGATCACATAGAACGCCACCGTGATGATGCACAGGATGATGGTGGGCAGAAGCATCTGATAGGGGTGCAGCGTAAAGGACGCGCGGCCCTGATTGACGATGTTGCCCAGAGTGATGGCTTCCACAGGCAGGCCTACGCCCACAAAGCCGAGGAATACCTCGGACCCGATGGAATAGGGAATGCACAGCGCAGCTTCCATGATGATGAGGCTGATGATGTGCGGAATGATGTTCTTTGTGGCAATGCGGCGCATGGGCGTGCCAAGGCAGCGCGAAGCCATGTTGTACTCGCTGTCACGGATGGAGAGGATACGGTTGCGGAAGAAGCGCGCCTCCACGATCCAGCCGCGCGAGGCCATGGAAATGAACAGCGTGAGGAAGCTGGTGTTCATAATGTAAGCCAGCAGCATCAGATACACCGTGGAAGGAATGTTGGTCATCAGGTTGTACAGCTCGATCATGAAGGGGTCCAGCTTCTTGTTATAGCCCCACAGGGAGCCTGCCAAAATACCGAAGCCCACGTCAGACAGAGCGATGCAGAAGCCCAGCAGGAAGGAGTTTCTTGCGCCGTACCATGCACGGGCAAAAATGTCACGACCCAGAGCATCCGTGCCGAACCAGTGCTCCGCGCTGGGACGCTTGTTCCATTCCCAAGGGAACAGAGAGACCTTTGTCGGGTCCACATCAGAGAAGATGGGATAGAGGAAGCTCATGACCAAAATGGCACCAACCAGTGCAACCAGAATTCTGACCGACCAGCTCTTAAAGAAGGTGCGGAAGGTGGAGCGCCAGTAAGAATAGTTGGAATAACCGGTTTCTTCGCTCAAATCATGGTCAAAGGCCGCAGCCCGAAACTTAATAGGATCCAAGGGACGCATAGCCATCTTACACCTCCTCCGTCAACTTGATACGCGGGTCCACAAATGCAACCAGCAGGTCGCCCAGGAAAACGCCCACAACGGACAGCACCGCATACATCAGAACCAAGATCTGCACCAAATTATTGTCCTGATTTTTAATGGCCGTGGTCAGAAGTCCGCCGGTGCCGGGAATGGCATAGAGGGTCTCAATGACCAGAGAGCCGGAAATGATAAACAACAGGTCGCTGGGGATATAAGCCACCAAGGGGATGATGGCGTTCTTCAGAATGTGACGGCGGTTGACCGCCTT
>JAZKYW010000042.1:0-13230 GCA_045612325.1 Candidatus Limiplasma sp.
TGCGCCTTCCAAAGAGGCGGGGTGGTCGCTTTGCAATAGGCCCGTATCAGCGGCCAAAGGTCACGTTTTCCATGTTGAGGTTGTCAACGAAAGCGGTTTCCACGCTCACGCCGCCTTCGGCAACGACGTTCTTGAGGGGGATGTTGTGCATGGGGTTGCCCTTCACGCCGCAGACCTTGACGGCGGTGCCGGCGCGCTCACACTCGAAGCCATCGATGAGGATGTTTTCGATGTGGGGCTTGTGGGGGCAGTTGGTGGGCTTGTCGTTATCCACATAATAGCCCATGGTGAAGCAGATGCCGTACTCGCGCAGCTTGCCAACCTTGATGTTGTGGTATTCGACGTTGGTCACGTAGCCGCCGCGTTCGGGGGCGGTCTTGACCCAGATGCCGATGAGGTTGTTGCGGAATTCGCAGTTTTCAACGTAGATGTTGTTGACGCCGCCGCTCATCTCGCTGCCGATGGTGATGCCGCCGTGGCTGCGCTCGGCGATGAGGTTGCGCAGGATGATATCCTCGCAGGGACGGCCCTGCTCGCGGCCGTCACGGTCGCGGCCGGACTTGAGGCATACGCAGTCGTCGCCGGTGTCGGCCCATACGCCATCCACCAGACCGCGCTTGCAGCCTTCCAGGTTGCAGCCGTCGGTGTTGGGGGAGTGGTCGGCGGGGTTGAGCACGCGGATGTTGCGCACGATGATGTTTTCACACCAGGTGGGATGCACGGTCCAGAAGGGGCTGAACTTGAACATGCAGCCTTCGATGGTCACATTCTTACAATCGATGAACTGCAGCAGGCCCGGGCGTACGCCGTCACGGAATACGTCGTCATATACGCGGCCCTCTTCCCAGGGCAGGCCGGCTTCGCCCTTGCGGTGCATATCCTCGATGCCTTCGCGCTGCATGGCGGCAATGTACCACCACACGAAGCCCTGACCGTTGAAGGTGCCTTCGCCGGTGACGGCGATGTCGTGGCACTGGTGGGCGTACAGCTGGGCGGAGTAGGTGAAGCAGCGCATACCCTCAAACAGGGTGAATACGGCGGGCAGATAATCGTTGAAATCGGTGCTGAAGAGCACTTCGCAATCCTTGCAAAGATGCAGTTCGATGCCGCTCTTGAAATGGATGGGGCCGGTGAGCCACTTGCCTGCGGGGAAAACGATGCGGCCGCCGCCCTGTGCGGCAAGGTGGTCGATAGCGTTGCGGATGGCTTCGGTGTTCTTGACCTGACCGCCTTCAACGGCGCCGAAGTCCACGATGTTCACTTCGCGCTCGGGGATGGAAGCGCCGGTGGGCATTTCAAAAGGCTTGAAAAACATGCGTATGTCTCCTTTGCGGATTGGTAATTTCAATATATCACAGCTTGAGTCGCCGCGCCACCGTAATTTCTTAAGAAAGGTCGTCAATTATACAGAATTATGCCGGTTTGTCAGGGCTGATACTCCAGCAGATAATAGGGGCTGAAGTGGCAGATGTCCATGTCGGCAAGGCGCACGCGTGCAAGGCCGGGCTCGATGAGGGTGATGACGCCCGAGGCGTCCATGGGCGCGTAGCTTTCGCGGCGCATGGGGTCGAGCACGTAGAAGTGCTCATCAGTGGCGGCGGCAAGCACGAGGAAATGGCTGCTTTTGGTGAAGGGCGTGTAGGTACCCGAGGCGCAGGTGATGACGAGCCCGCGGCCCTCGCGCAGAAAATCCACCGCCTCCTGCTGCGTTTGGGCACGGGTGACGGTCACGCCGTAAACAGAGCAGATGGCTTCCAGATAGCTCATGTTGGTGCCGTAGCCGCTGCCGCGTCCCTTTGCGCCGAAGGTGTTGTTGCCCATGGCGAAATCCGCCACGGCAAGAGGCATGAAGCGCACAAAATCCTCCGCGGTGGTCAGCGAATAGGGGACGTGCTTGCCGCTGCAGCGGCGGTCGTTGATGCAGCAGGTGCAGAAAACATAGCCGTTTTCTTCGGCAGCATAGTCAAGCAGTCTGGGCAACTCCTGCGCGGGCACAAGGTTGGCAAGCGCGATGGCAATGGCGGTGGGGCCGCAGCCGCCGTCGCCGAAGGGGCGGGTCTTTCCCGAGTTGGCGGATTCAAAGATGAAACGCCGCCAGAGGGGGTCGTTTTGACCGTAGACCAGCCATGTGCCGACGCCCTCCGCCGTGACGTAGCCGCTGACGGTGTGGTTTTCACTTTCGCCCATCTGATTCATGTAAATGACGGGCACATCTTCCTGCGCAAGGGGACGCTTGCGGGCGTAGATGACAAAGCGGGAGCCGTTGTTGTTGGAGGCTTCGGTGGTCATCACGACCCATGCATCGTTTTCATCGGGCAACAGCGCAGGGTCGGGCTGCAGGAAGGAGCTTTCCAGAATGGCGGGCAGCTTTTCCGCACGCGTGTCTGCGGTCACGACCCACGATTCAGCGTCGCCGTGGGTGGTGCGCAGGCCCGCAAACACATCCAGCTGCCAGCTGCCCTCGGGGGAGATGAGATAGAAAGTCGGGTTTTGCTGATAATACTCCGCCTTGGCGTACTCCGACAGGGTGCCGAAAAGGGTGTAATCCATGCAGTTTTTGCCGCGCAGGGTGATGACAGGGGCGGTCAGGTCGGCGGAATCCTCCCGCATCATATAAATCGCGCCCGATGCGTCACGGCGGCTGTCGTAGCGGTTTTCAAGGTAGAAAACGCGGTCATCCGTCCATACAACGGGGTGGTTGATGGACGTGCCCGGCTGATACAGCCATGCCGCAGCCGATGGCGCAAAGTAGCGTACGTATTCAAAATCCATCGTAAACTGCTCGGCCTGTGCGCAAAGGGAAAAAGCAAGCAGGCAGGCAAGCAGCAGGCAAAAGCGTTTGACAAAAGGCTTCATCATAAGTTCCTTCCTGTTTTGGGGAGATGGTGAAGTCATTATACCATAACAGACGGCGGGACGCAAAATGCGCTTTTTCCGCGGAAGAAAATGTGGTATGATATGGATAACAAACAGTAACATACAGGAGGGGAAAACAATGAAAAAGTTTCTGGCAATGATCCTGATGACCGCACTGCTTATGGGCGTATGCCTGCCTGCTCAGGCTGTGGAGGCGCAGTACAACAGCACCAAGGCGCTGCTGGCTGAAATGGACGCCATCGGCATTACCTATACCGTGCTTGGCGTCAACGAGGACGGCTATGAGCGCGTCACCATCAACAATGAGGACGATAACGGCTTCGAATACACCTTGTACTTCTTCTTTGAGGATAACGAAGAAAACGCTTCCATCCGCGTGTGGGATATCATCACCTATTCCGACGCTGACTTTGCCAAGGTGCTGCGCGTGTGCAATGCCCTGAACACCGAGTACAAGTACGTCAACTTCAACGCTGAAGAATCCGACAACACCGTTACCGCCGCTGTGGACTTTATCTACAGGACCCATGACGTTGGCCCCATCGTGAAGGAAGGCCTGCTTCACCTGGTCAACATTCTGGAGGATGCTTACCCCAGACTGTCCGTTTACAACAAGTAATATGGGAAGCTTCCCGCCCAAAAGGATGCGCGTTTGCGCATCCTTTTTATTTGCGTGCAAAGGCGGATTGTGATATAATCAATAATTGACCAAATCTGTATTTTTGGGGGAGTGTAACCGTGAAACGCGTGGTATGCATTTTGTTGATGATCCTGTCTCTGTTCTCCTGCGCATGTGCCGAGGAGACCTTTACCATTCCCGTTCCCGCCGTGGGCGACATCGTTGTGATGGGCGCTTACGAGCAGGATAACGTTCTTGACAACGGCAAGGAGCCGCTGGAATGGATCGTTCTGGAAGTGAACGAGGAAGAGGGCAAGGCCTGGCTCATGTCCAAGTACTGCATCGATCAGGCCACCTTCTGGCATGAGCGCGTATCCCGCTACTGGGGCAACAGCACCCTGCGCGAGTGGATGAACGGCGATTTCATCACCGAGACCTTCACCGAGGCGGAGCAGCAGGTCATCCTGACCACCGTTGTCAAGAACACGGACGAGCACGGCCGCAAGGGCGCCCGTCAGGATACCGAGGATAAGATCTACCTGCTCAGCAAGGAAGAAGTGCTGCACTTCATGCCCGAGCTGGAGGACCGCGTGGCCTATCCCACCGAGTACGCCAAGACCAAGGGCATCACCCTCAGCGATGAAACCGGCAGCTGCCGCTGGTGGACCCGCACCCCCGGCGCCCGCGATAAGGATATCTGCGGCATGCGTCTGGACGGCCGCATCAGCGCCTACGGCATGCAGGATGTAGACTGGCCCACCAACACCATCCGCCCCGTTATGTGGGTAAGCGTTGGCGAGTGAGATTTTAAGGGAGAAAGAGCAACATGAAGGGGAATATGTTCAAGCGTCTCGCAGCCGCACTGCTTGTGCTGGCTATGCTTGTGCCGATGGCCGCCATGGCGGAAGCCGCGGCATTCACGCCCATCTATGCGCTGCCCGAGGGCGCGCCCGAACTGACTGCCGAGGGCTTCCTGCCCGAAGGCTCCGAACAGGATTACTATCTGGTGTTTGACGATGAAGCCGGCGAGTGGGTATACATCGACCATGAGATGTTCATCCACATCAAGCGCTTCAACGGCGTTGTGGAACGTGAGCGCACCCTCATCTGGTACGAGACCGAGGTAAAGGTCGCTCCCAATGTGCGCTTCAAGACCCAGCACGCCAACCCCGAAGCCATCGGCCGCCGCTTTATGTACGCGCAGGATCTGGCTACCAAGCTCAACGCCATCTTCGCCATCAGCGATGACTTCTACGGCTTCCGCGTGTATCAGAAGCGCACGCCCGGCATCATCATCCAGAACGGCGAGATCCTTGCCAACAAGGGTCTGCGTGAGCCTCACTACACCCTGCCCACCTATGACGTGATGGCCTATTTCCCCGACGGCAGCCTCAAAACCTACGTCGCGGGCACCATCGACGCCGAGACCCTCCTCGCTCAGGGCGCTACCGACAGCTGGACCTTCGGCCCCGTGCTGCTCAGCGAAGGCGTGATCGGCGATCAGGTGCAGAACAACAAGTTTGAATCCATTAACCCCCGCATGACGCTGGGCATGATCGAGCCCAACCACTACTTCATCATGACCGTCGAAGGCCGCCACAAGGGCAGCCACGGCGTTGGCCTGATGTGGGTAGCCGAGCAGATGCGCGATCACGGCTGCGTGGAGGCGCTTAACCTGGACGGCGGCAACTCCATCAAGCTGGTGTTCATGGGCCAGATCCTCAACTCTCAGCGCTACTATAACGAAAAGAACGACCGTACCGTTACCAGCCTCATCACGCTGGGTACCTTCCCGCTGGATACGCTGAATCTGGGAGAGTAAAACGCTATGAAGAATTTGCGTACCGTCCTCGCGCTGCTGCTGGCGGTGCTTGCGCTCATCGGCGCAGCCGCGGCGGAGGAGACCGATAACGCGCAGGCCTACGAAGCCGCGCTCGCCCTGTACGAAAGTGAGCAGTACGAGCAGGCTATCACCGCCTTTGAAGCGCTGGGCACCTACAAGGACAGCGCCAAGCTGCTTTCCAAGAGCAAGTGGTACTGGAAGGAACAGCGCTACGACAACGCCATCGCCCTTTACAAGGCGGAGGATTACTATCCCGCCAGAACGCTGTTTGAAGAGCTGGGCAGCTTTGAGGAAAGCAAAAACTACCTCTACAAGTGCAACATGGCCATTTACAAACTCGAATACGCTCAGGCAGCCGAGCTGACCGAGGCGGGCGATTATCAGGCCGCGCTTGCCCTGTACGAGGGTCTGGGCAGCTACAGCAGCAGCAAATCCAAGGCGGAGGAGCTCAGGGCGCTCATTGCTCAGCAGGAGCTGGACGCCTATGAGCAGCAGTGCTACGACGAAGCCGTTGCCCTGCTGGAAGCCGGCGACCTGACCGGCGCGCGCGACCTGTTCATTCAGGCGGGCGACTGTGCCGACTCCACCGAAAAGCTTTACGAGATCCTCGAAGTGCTGGCGCTTGAGGAAGTGTATGCCCGCGCTGAGATGGAGCTTGCCCGCGGCGGCTGGAAGGAAGCCTATGTGCGCTACAACGCGCTGGGCGACTATCTGGACAGCGCCGAAAAGGCTGTGCAGGCATGGGAAGACTATCTTGAAAGCATTTATACCATGGCCGCTGATGCCGAGGACGGCAACCGCGCCATGCTGCTGTTCCTGTCTTTGGGTGATTACAGGGACAGCGCCGAGCGCGCCGAGGCCATCCGCCCCGATGTGCGCACCGCCGGCCTGTACGCCGCCGCCCAGCAGCTGCGCAAGGATGATCATCCCGCCGCCGCTGCCATCGGCTACGAGCTTTGCGAAAACTATCAGGAAAGCAAAGACTACGCCAAGCAGATGAAAAAGGACGCCGAAAGCTACTGGCAGTTTGAGCATGCGCACATCCTGACCCAGCTGTGGCAGCTGGAAGAGGCCAATGCCATCTATGCCGCTCTGGGCGATTACAAATACGCCTCCCGCATGGGCATGGAGCGCATCCCCGCCATTCAGCTGCGCGATGACGCCACCAGCGATTTCTCCGAAGTGTACACCGCCGAGGACGGCAGCACCCACCGCTACCGCATCTTCAAGGGCGTGGCCCGCTGGGTAGAGGCGAAGGCCTTCTGTCAGGCGCTGGGCGGACATCTCGCCACCATGACCACCGAAGAGGAAAACATGTTCGTGCACACCTTCATGTGGGATTGCGGCAACACCACCGCCTATTTCGGTCTGGTGGATGAGGACCGCGACCATACCTGGGAATGGGTGACCGGCGAGCCTGTGGAATACCTCAACTGGGACAGCGGCGAGCCCAGCTACAGCCCCCGCGAACGCTATGGCATGTACTTCTACAAGCATACCAAGGGCACGTGGAACGACGCTCATTTCTATGAGGATGACAAGTGGGGCGAGCCCGGCTGCAGCTACATCTGCGAGTGGGACTACTGATTGTATTAAAGGACGGATACCATGTTTTTGATCGGTGAAGAAAACCTTCAGGCCGCCCTGTGGATGCTGCTTTGCGGCGCGGTGCTTGCGCTGGGCGTGGGCGTAATGCGCTGCGCAAAAGCGGGCGTGAGATGCAAAAGAACATTGCTGTGCACGGCGCTTCTGCCGTTGTGCGCGGCGTTCGTCTCCCATCTGGGCTACTGGCTTTGCAATCTGCCCCTTGTGCTGTACAGCTATCCCCTTGGATACGCGGCGGCATTCTGGCAGCGCGGACACATGATGTACGCGGCGCTGTTTGGCGCGCTGCTTGCGCTGGTCATCGGCGGCGGCAGCGAACGCGCCAAAGTGATGCAGGCCTATGCGCCCTCCATGGCGCTCATCGTGCTGTTTGCCCGCCTTGCCGAAGGCTGCATGGGTCAGGGCTACGGCGAGTACTGGTACGGCGAGGAGGGCATTCTGACCCGCATCCCCTTCATGACCTACGACCCCTACTATGAGTGCTGGGGCTGGGCGCTGTTCATGGCAGGCGCTGCCATTGCGCTCATCCTGTTCATCGTGCTCATGACCCAAAAGCCCGCCTTTGACGGCGATGGCATGCTTCTGTTCTTTGGCCTCTATGCCGCCGCACAGGTGGTGCTGGAAAGCCTGCGCCGCGACGAGTTCCTCCGCTGGGGCTTCGTGCGTGTGGAGGAACTGCTCAGCGCCGTTGTGCTGCTCACGGTGCTCATCCTCTACTGGGTGCGCACGGGCAAAGCACGCGCGGTGTGCAAGGCAAGCCTCATGGCGCTGTTTGTTGCCATGGTGGTGTTCTGCCTGCTGCTTGAGTTTGCTACCGAAGGCCGCATCCCGTTCCTTGTATTTCTGGACGTGTGGCATTGCTACGCGCTCATGGCGGTGGCCTGTATGGTCAACGCCGCGTGCGTGGTCTGCATGCGCCGCATGAGCGTACACCCTAAGGAGAATTGCTGATGATGAAAAAACTGCTTGCCCTTCTCATGCTGTGCCTGTTGGCGGTAAGCCCCGCCTTTGCAGATGAACTGCCCCAAATGGTCAAGGTGGATTTTGCCGCGGTGGATTATACCGCCCCCGCCAAGCCCACCGCCAACTATGCCGCCGATAAGGCCAACTTCAGCGAAGACGGCATGAGCTATCATGACGATACGCTGGATATTCAGCTGCACAAGTTCCACGTGTACAACGCGGACGTGACCGTTGCCTTTGTCCAGATCGCCGACGCCGACCAGCTGCAGACCCAGCAGGCCAAGCCCTATCCCTCCAAGACCACGGCCCGTATCGACGTGATCGCAAAGCCTGTCAAGTCCGTCTTTGCCGTCAACGCCGACTGGTTCACCTACCGCTCGGACGGCATCGTCTACCGCAACGGCGAACTGCTGCGCGACCGCGAAATGCCCGAGGATGACGGCCTTGTCATCGATGAAAACGGCGATCTGCACATCATCCGCCCCATGACCCGCGAGCAGTACGACAAGCTGGAAGTGCCCGTTGTGCACTCCTTCGCCTTCGGCCCCGCGCTGGTGATGAACGGCGAACTGCAGGATATCGGCGACCGCAAGGTCACCTACCGTCAGCGCATGGCCATCGGTCAGATCGATACGCTGAGCTATGTGTTCGTCTGTGCCGACGGCACCAACGAGGATGACGGCCCCGGCCTGAGCGTGCCCGAGCTTGCCCAGCTCATGTACGACCTGGGCGCCCACACCGCCTACAATCTGGATGGCGGCCAGTCCGCCAGCATGCTCATGGGCAACACCAAGGTCAACGGTCAGGCCAAGACCATGCGCGCCATCGGTGATATCATCTATTTTGTCACTGCTGTGCCTGAATCGGGAAAATGACAACATAAATACGGAAACCGAAGCTGAAATGGCTTCGGTTTTTTTGATGCGTATTTTTGAGGAAGACTATCGGAATATATATAAATAGGATATAATGAAGCTAATTTCAGATGTGTTTGCGTTTGAAGTATCTTAAAAAACACAACAAATCAATAGGGGGTTCACCCATGAAGAAAATGAAAAGTTTTGTTTTGATGTTGGCATTGGTAATATACCTTGCACTTGTGCCTGTGCAGGCAGAAGTCAAGACGACGTTCACGGAAGGTGAGCATATTGCTGTGGACAGCATCTACACCAGCCAAAACAGTGCCGATGATACTTCTGCGCGAGGCAAGGAAGTGCTCAAGTTGGTTGGAAATCACACTCATAACTGGGGCGATCCTATTTATCAGTGGTCTGATAGCTTGGATTCCTGCTATGCACAGCGCAGCTGCTCCTGTGGCGAAAGCGAAACCGAGAATGCCGCTGTAACGAGCGCACAGACCAAAGCACCGACCTGTTCTTTGCCGGGCGAAACCACCTATACCGCTAAATTCAATGCGAGTTGGGCAAGTCTCCAGGAAAAGGCGGTTGCAAACATCCCTGCAACGAATCAGCACAATTATACCGTGACGTTGGAAGATCTAACCGTTATCGCTACCTGTAAAACGGAAGGCAGCGTGACCAAAAAGTGTGCCACCTGTAATGCTACTACGGTTGAGAAATTGGCTGTGAATAAGAAAAACCACGAAGATATTGAGGTGTACGATGCCAGAACTCCCACCTGTTCTGCTGCCGGTTACACGGGTGATACTTACTGCAATGGCTGCCAAAAATGGATTGCATATGGAGAAGGCATTTCACCAACCAATACTCATAGCTACACAATTGAGCTTGAGGACAAAACAGTTCCTGCTACCTGCGTGATGAATGGCAGCAAGACTATGAAGTGCACGGGCTGCCAATTAACGCAAATCCTGACGCTGGAAATCGACACAGCAAACCATGTAGGAGGAACTGAAATTCAAAAAGCCAAGGAACCAACCTGTGGTGAGGAAGGCTATACGGGTGATGTGTTCTGCCTTGGCTGCAACAATGTGACTACCCCGGGCTCTATTATTTCTGCTACAGGTACTCATTTCTACGTTAATGTAACCTATAGCTGGAATGAAAACAAATCTGTTTGTACAGCTCAGGGCAAGTGCGGCTGCGGTACGGTGGCTACTGCCAGCGCAGTTGTGAACGAAGTTGTGTTTGCAGAGCCCACTTGCGGCACGGATGGCACCAGTTCCTTTGCTGCCGTATTTAAAGAAAGTTGGGCAGAGACACAGTATGAAACGGTTATCGTTCCCGCCACAGGTAACCATGTATATAGCGACATGGGTTATACTTGGGCAGATGATTACAGTGCCTGTCAAGCTGCCCGTACCTGTGAGTGTGGAGAGAGCGAAACGGCCAATGCCTTAGTTGCGGCAAGCGAAATTAAACAGGCGACTTGTTTTGCCGAAGGCGTAATGACCTATACCGCTACTTTCGAAGAAGAATGGACGGAAATCCAAACCAAAACAAGGATTATTGAAAAGGATTCCGCTAACCATGAAGGCGGAACAAAAGTGCTTTCTGCTATGGAACCTACTTGTAAGCAGAATGGATATACGGGTGATACGTACTGTCTCGGCTGCGACGAAAGAATCAAAGACGGAGAAAGCATACCCAAACTCAAAGAGCATAACTTCATCGAAGAAATCGACCGAATTGAATCCAATTGTCACACTGCCGGCAGCGTGACCAAGAAGTGTGTCAGCTGTGAGGCTATCACCAAGGAAACGCTGGACCTCGTTCCTGACGCTCACGATGGCGAGAAGGAACTGCGCAATGAAAAGGCTGTCACCTGCAGTGAAGACGGTTATACGGGTGATTTGTACTGCTTGGGCTGCGGTAATGTGATTGAACAAGGTTCCGTTGTTCCTGCTACCCAAAAGCACAGCTATGGTGAAGCAATCTATACATGGGGTGGCTTTAGCACTTGTACGGCTTCCCGCACTTGTGAGTGCGGTGCAGGCGAGACGGAGGAGGTTGTGGTGACTTCCGTAACCACGCAGCCTACTTGCAAATTGGAAGGCGAAACTGTCTATACCGCAGATTTTACCCAAGCGTGGGCAGTTGATCAGGAGAAGAGGGAAACGCTTTCTGCTACGGGTGAACATAACTATGGTGAAGCAACGTACAACTGGACGAAAAACTTCAGTGCCTGTCAAGCCACCCGTATTTGTGACTGCGGAGAGAGTGAAACGGTCAATGCTGTCGTTGCGGTGAATGAAACCAAACAGTCTACTTGTGTCGCGGAAGGCACAATGACCTATACCGCTGCCTTCGAAGAAGAATGGACAGAAATCCAAATCAAAACAAGGGTTACTGAAAAGGATTCTGCTAACCATGTGGGCGAAACGGAGCTTCGTAACGCTGTTGCACCCGATTGTGTTCACAATGGCTACACAGGAGATAGTTTCTGCCTTGATTGTGCTACCATGATCAAAGCCGGCGAAGCTATTTTGGCTACAGGTATTCATATCTACGGCGAAGTAGAGTACGCATGGGCGGATGACTACAGTGGCTGCGAAGCCATCCATGCCTGCGACTGCGGAGAGAATGAAACTGCTAATGCCAACGTTGTAACGATTGAAACCCAAAAGGCGACTTGTTCTTCCGAAGGCGAAAGGCTCTATGTGGCCGGCTTCGAAGCGGAATGGGCAGCACCTCAGACAAAGACGAAGATAGTCGGAAAAGATAACACCAACCATGTTGGTGGAACTGAAGTGCATTCTGCCTTTGCCCCAACATGCAAGAACGACGGCTATACAGGTGATATTGTTTGTGTTGGGTGTGGTGCCAAGATTGCTGATGGTGATACTATTCTAGCGACTGAAGATCATCACTTTACCATTCTTTTGGAAAGTACGCGAGTGGAGCCTACCTGTAACAACAAGGGAAGCATAGAGGTACAGTGTACCGGTTGCGATACAACGCAGACCCAGACGCTGGAAGTTGATCTCACCAATCATGAAGGCGGTACCATGCTTAGTGATGCAGTCGATCCGTCTTGCGCCAAGGAAGGATATACAGGGGATACATATTGTCTTGGCTGCAATGCCAAAATGGCTGATGGTAAAACCATTCCCGCAACCGAGAATCATCACTATACTATTCCTGTGGAAAGTACCAGAGTGGAGCCTACCTGCAAGATTGAAGGTAGCATAGAGATGCAGTGCGTGGGCTGCGAAGCAAGGCAGCTGCAGACACTAGAGAGGAATCCCGGTAACCATGAAGGAGGAAGCGTGGTTCTTGATGCGGTTGCTCCGGATTGTGCCCACAATGGATATACGGGAGATATCTTCTGCCTTGGTTGTAATACCATGATCAAGGCCGGCGAAGCTATTTTGGCTACGGGTGATCATATCTATAAAGAAGTAACGTACAAATGGAAAGAAAACGACAGCGTTTGCGAGGCTCGTCGTTTCTGTGATTGCGGCGAGATGAATACTGTTAATGCTGGAGTTGAGGTGCGCGAAACCCAAAAGGCAACTTGCTCTACTGAAGGCGAAATGACCTATACTGCTACGTTTGAAGCGGAGTGGGCATCGACTCAGATCAAAACGAGGCGCATCGCAAATGATGCTGACAATCACGCGGGAGGAACGGAGCTCCGTAACGTTGTGAATGCTTCCTGTGCTGATAACGGTTATACGGGTGATACTTTCTGTCTTGGTTGCAAAACAATAATCAAGACGGGTGAAATCGTTCCCGCAACGGAAGTACATAACTACACTGTTCCTGTGGAAAATAGCCGCGTACCTTCTACCTGTAATACCAAGGGCAACGTAGAGATGCAATGCACGGGTTGTACTGCAACGCAGATGCGGACGCTGGAGCTTGATCCCACCAATCACGTGGGTGATACTGAAATCCGCAACGTCAAGGAAGCAACCTGTGGCGAGAACGGGTATACGGGCGATATCTTTTGTCGCGGGTGTAACACCAAGATTGCTGACGGTGAAGTTGAGCCCGCGACCGAAGCGCACAACTACGCTGTTCCTATGGAAGATAGTCGTGTGCCCTCTACCTGTAACACCGAGGGCAGCGTAGAAATGCAGTGTACGGGCTGTAGCGCAACGCAGACTCAGACGCTGGAACTTAATCCTGCTAATCACGTAGGTGGTACTGAAATCCGCAACGCTAAGGAAACCACCTGCGGTGAGAATGGTTATACAGGAGATATTTTCTGCCTGGACTGTAATACCAAGATCGCTGACGGCGAAGTTGAGCCTGCGACTGAAGCGCACAACTACGCTGTTCCAATGGAAAGTACTCGTGTACCTTCCACTTGTAATACCAAGGGCAGCGTAGAAATGCAATGTACGGGCTGTACCGCAACGCAGACGCGGGCACTGGAACTTAATCCTGCCAATCAC
>JAZKYW010000043.1:0-2931 GCA_045612325.1 Candidatus Limiplasma sp.
GCAGAGGTAACAGAACATCATCAGCGCAAGAATCAGGAAGGACGGATTTTTGAGGAACACGACCGTGCTGTTGGTCTTGTCCTTGCGGTCCATCTTATCCTGCTTGAGCTTCATGCGGCTCAGGTTAAACAGGCTGATGCAGCCAAGCATCACCGTAACGCCTACAGCAGGACGCCAGCCCAGCCAGCGGCTTACCACCAGGAAAATCAAAGGAGTAGCGATAGCGCCCACTGCAAAGCAGCTGTGCAGCAGGTTGGTGCCCGCAGGGCTGCCGCCGGAAAGCAGGTTGACCGTACGGTTGTTAAAATTGCTGACCGAGCCGCGTCCGAGACCGGTAAAGATAAACGCCAACAGCAGCCATACGGGATTGCCCCAAACCATCATCATCACAAAGCCGATGAAAGCCAGGGAGCTGAGCAGAATAATGGATTTCTTCTGCCCCAGATACAGCGGTACGATACCGCTGATAAAACCTGCAATCAGATTGCCCGCAGAATGCGCGGACAAAAACAAACCGCTGAGCGTATCGGACAGGTTGTAAGCCGCCTTCAAATCGGGCATGGCAGAGCCCATCATCAGCGCAAGCGAGCCGTTGCAGAAGAATGCGAAAAAGCAGGTAAAGAGCACCGCTCTTTCATTTTTGCCAAGCTTTTTGATAAACGAAAACATTTTCCATTGCTCCTTTGGTGCATGCTTGTTGCACTCAAAATTATACCTTTTTTCCATCCGTCAAGTCAAACGCTTTTGCATGCAAAAATGCTTCTTTTTTCGCCTGAAAGATTGGCTTTCGCGCCTTTTATCATAACGCTTTTCGCTTTACAATCGCATGAAAATATGGTATGATAAACAGTAGCGGCTATGATGAGGACGGACGTCCGTACCGCGCAGCAAAGCGAGCCTGAGATTGGTGTAAGTCAGGCGCTGCAGCAGGGCGTCAAATCACCTCGGAGCTACCCGGTTGAAGCTTTTTGCCTAAGTCGGGTCGGGCGCTCCCGTGACAGAGCAGCCAACGAGTGGATGATGTTTTTGCATCATCAAAATGGGTGGTACCGCGGAAAATGGTTTTTTCCGTCCCGTTTCCAATGCAAACGGGGCGGTTTTTCTTTTCCCAAAAAGAACAGAATGCCCCGCAATCTAAAGGAGGAACTGATTCCCATGTATCGCAAAGTATCTACGGATATGAACTTTGTGGAACGCGAAAAATCGGTGCTGGAGTTCTGGAAGCAGAACAACATCATCAAGAAGAGCTTCCATCACCGTGACGGCGCCGAGCGCTTCACCTTCTTCGACGGCCCCCCCACCGCCAACGGCCGTCCCCACATCGGTCACATCGAGACCCGCGCCATCAAGGACCTCATCCCGCGCTTCCAGTCCATGAAGGGCAAGGACGTACTGCGCAAGGCCGGCTGGGATACCCACGGTCTGCCCGTTGAGCTGGAAGTAGAAAAGATCCTCGGCCTCGACGGCAAGCCCCAGATCGAAGCCTACGGCATCGAGCCCTTCATCCAGGAGTGCAAAAAGAGCGTCTGGAAGTACCAGCACGAGTGGGAGGAAATGTCCGACCGCGTAGCTTTCTGGGCTGACATGGAAAACCCCTACATCACCTACAAGGATGATTACATCGAGTCCGAGTGGTGGAGCCTCAAGGAGATCTACAAGAAGGGCCTGCTCTATCTGGGCCACAAGATCGCTCCTTACTGCCCCCGCTGCGGCACCGCTCTTTCCAGCCACGAAGTAGCTCAGGGCTACAAGAACGTGAAGGAAACTTCTGCCTTTGTTCTGTTCCAGGCAAAGAATGAAGACGCCTACCTGCTGGCCTGGACCACCACCCCCTGGACCCTGCCCAGCAACCTCGCCCTGTGCGTAAACCCCCGCGATACCTACTGCCGCTTCACCGTGGAAGGCAAGAACTACATCATGGCCAAGGCCCTGATCTCTGCCGTTTTCGGTGACAAGGAAGTATCTATCACCTCCGAATTCCCCGGCAATGAACTGGCCGGCATGGAATACGTGCCCCTGTTCGACTTTGCCGTCGGCAAGCTGGACAAGCCCGCCTGGCGCGTGGTATGCGACGATTATGTTACCATGACCGACGGTTCCGGCATCGTTCACATCGCTCCCGCTTTCGGTGAGGATGACAACCGTGTATGCCGCGAAAACGACATCCCCTTCGTCAACTTTGTTGACACTCAGGGCTGCATGACCGCCGATACCAAGTGGCCCGGCGTATTCGTCAAGGACGCCGACAAGCTGGTACTGGAGGACCTGAAGGAGCGCGGCCTGCTGTTTGCCGCCGTTCCCTTCGCTCATGACTATCCCTTCTGCTGGCGCTGCAACACTCCCCTGCTGTACTACCCCCGTCCCACCTGGTACATCGCCATGACCAAGGTGCGCGACCAGCTGGTAGCCAACAACCGCACCATCAACTGGATGCCCGACAACATCAAGGAAGGCCGTATGGGCGTTTGGCTGGAGAACGTACATGACTGGGGTCTCAGCCGCGAGCGTTACTGGGGCACTCCCCTGCCCATCTGGCGCTGCGAGGACGGTCACATCCACGTCATCGGCTCCAAGCAGGAACTGCGCGAAATGGCTACCACCGAGGTAGGCGAGATCGAGCTGCACCGTCCCTATGTTGACGAAGTACAGATCACCTGCCCCGAGTGCGGCAAGCCCATGACCCGCGTGACCGACGTTATCGACTGCTGGTACGATTCCGGCTCCATGCCTTTCGCCCAGTGGCACTATCCCTTTGAGAACCAGGACATCTTTGAAAAGCGTTTCCCTGCCAACTTCATCTCCGAAGCCATCGACCAGACCCGCGGCTGGTTCTACACCCTGGAAGCCATCTCCACCCTGCTCTTTGGCCGTGCTCCCTTCGAAAACGTTATCGTTATGGGCCACGTACAGGACGCCGAGGGCCGCAAGATG
>JAZKYW010000044.1:0-10189 GCA_045612325.1 Candidatus Limiplasma sp.
ACGCACTGCAGAAGTACGAAGTTGCTTCCCGCCATTTCGCGCCTACAACGGGTTACGGCTACGATGATGTAGGCCGTGATACGCTTGAAAAGCTGTTTGCTGATTTGTTTGATGCGGATGCTGCAATCGTCCGTCCTCAGATCGCTTCCGGTACGCACGCGCTGTCCATGTGCCTGTTTGGCCTGCTCAGGCCCGGCGATGAACTGATGTATGCTTCCGGCGGTCCTTACGATACGCTGGAGGACGTCATCGGCGTACGCGGCTGCCCGCCCGGGTCCCTTAAGGAAATGGGCGTCAGCTATGCGCAGGTAGAAATGACGGATGACGGCAGGCTGGATATCGAAGGCATCCGCGCTGCCATGAAGCCCAACACCCGTGTGGTTGCTGTGCAGCGCAGCCGCGGTTATTCCACGCGTCCCAGCCTGATGCCCGAAGATATCGCACCTCTTGCAGAGATGCTCCACACGGAGTTTCCCGAGGCTGTGCTGATGGTGGATAACTGCTACGGCGAGTTTGTCTGCGAAAAGGAGCCTACCCATTACGGCGCTGACGTCTGCGTCGGCAGCCTGATCAAAAATCCCGGCGGCGGACTTGCGCCCACCGGCGGGTATCTGGTAGGCCGCGAAGACGTGATCGAGCGTATCAGCTACCGTCTGACCGCGCCCGGAATCGGCCGCGAGGTCGGCAGCTATGCGGGAAGCTATCAGCCCTTCTATCAGGGCTTGTTCATGGCACCTCATGTTGTTGCACAGGCTGTGAAAACGGCGATTCTGGCTGCCGCTATTTGCGAGGAACTGGGTCTAAAGAGTGAGCCCGCTTTCGATGCGCGCCGTACGGATATCATTCAGGCACTGGAGTGGGGCAATCCCGAGCGTTTGATCGCATTCTGTCAGGGCATCCAGTCTGCGTCTCCCATCGACAGCATGGCATTGCCCGAGCCCTGGGATATGCCCGGCTATCAGCATCAGGTTATTATGGCTGCAGGCACTTTTGTCAGCGGCGCTTCCATCGAACTCAGCGCGGACGCGCCCATGCGCGAGCCTTATCTTGCCTATCTGCAGGGCGGCCTTACCTACAGCCACGGCAAGCTTGCTCTGATTCGCACCCTTGAGTACATGAGGAAAAAGGGCTGCCTGTAAAGTTCATGAAAACTCCCTCTTCTGCATATGTTTGATGCAGGGGAGGGAGTTTTTTTATGGAGAAGAAAACCAGCGTAAACAGCATAAAAATCAAGCCTAAGGCAATGCGGCTTATGGAATCGACCCCCAAAGTTGTTGAGTTTGTGCCGGAAAGCAGGGGACTGAATAAGCTTTTGTCACTTGATCTTCTAGTAAGAAATTTAGCAGTCGTCGGATGCCTTGTGCTTGTTGCTGTTGCCCTCAAAAACAGCACTTTGCCGCAAGCGCAAAGCGTATTTGGTGCAATTCAATCAGCT
Source organism: Candidatus Limiplasma sp. (assembly GCA_045612325.1). Lineage (GTDB taxonomy): Bacteria > Bacillota > Clostridia > Christensenellales > Aristaeellaceae > Limiplasma. The sequence continues at coordinate 1,436 of JAZKYW010000044.1, forward strand.
GCCGGTATGGAGTGGGACGAAAGCCTCGGAAAACTGAGCTTTGTCAACGGTCTTCTGCCGCAGGAAATACGCGAAGTTTGGAATGAGTCTTCATCGGCGGAGGTCAATGCGCCTTTGATGGGAGAAATTGTTCATTCATGGACAAATGATGAACCGTTTGTTTTGATACGCTCGAATACTTCAACGGTATATGCAGCAGGCAGCGGCGAAGTGATGAGCATTTCTCATGGACCTGATGAAGAATTGATCGTTCGTGTGCGTCATGATTCCGGCTATGAGACCATCTACGGCAATCTTGCAGAATGTATGACAGAGGTTGGAGAGTACATAACAGACGGTGGCGTGATAGGCACATTGCTTGATGGGAAAAATCTGGCTTTTGAGTTAAGAAGGTCGGGAAAATCGGTAAAGCCTGCTTTCAGCAACAGCGCACTTGCTGAATGAGTCAGAACATTGTGAAATGGAAGATGCATCCCGCAGGCTGGTTTGTGTTGGCAGCCTCTTTTCTGTTTGCGGATAGCAGCAGTGTACTGGCTTCAATCTTGGCGCTTACGCTTCATGAAGCGGCACATGTGATTGCCATGCGTTTTTGCGGAATGAAACACTGCACCATAGAATTGACGCCGTTTGGCGGGATGGCAGATGTAAAAGCATTTGACAGCTATCCTCCGTGGAAACGAATTGTTTCTTCGTTTGTCGGTATTGCCGCAAGTGTGTCTGCAGCGTGCATCACCTTGAAAACAGCTGCACATACACCGTTTGCATATGCATTTTTTGAATCGAACGCTTCGCTTGCACTTATGAATGTTCTGCCTGCGTGGCCGTTGGATGGCGCAAGAGTGATCGCCGGTATTGCCTGCCTGTTTGGGAAGGAAAGAGCAGTCAAAAGAGTGCTGTCCATTCTGTCATATGTACTTGGAGCGGGAATGGTTGTGCTGGGGCTAATCGGTATATGGATGGGCGTTCTGAATGTTTCGCTGCTGCTGGTTGGTCCTTATCTGTGCTATGCGGCACGCTGGGAAAATGTAAGCGGGTGTGTACGAAATGTATCCAATTTTCAGAATAAACTGAAAAAGAATAATTTGATGGGCATACAGTGGTGGGTGAGTGACAAAGAACCCAATACAGAGATTTGCGGAAAGCTTCTGGGACGAAGCGAACCAACGAAGTACAGCATGCTTGCACATATCTGTGCGGATACGGGCAGGGTGGTCAACTGTCTGACGGAAGAGGATATATACAGAGTTGCCCTTGGAATGGAAGCAATTGACGGTGAGAAAACATAGACAAAACGGGCTATTTATGATACAATCCAAAACGATTACGAAAGTATTACAAACTTGCTTAAGGAGGACGTCGCTCTGTGTCGAAACTGATTTACGGCAAAGTACAAAAGATGACGTGCATCCTGCTTTTGATGATCGTTTTTCTTTTCAGCCAGCGTTTTTCTGCGCTGGCCTCTTCTGTTGATACGGTGCAGGTAACGGCGGCGCCTCTTTCGAGTGCTGTTATCAGCAAAAACGGCATGGTGAGGATTTATCTTTCCTCTTTGGGCAATCCGCCAACGCTGAATGTAACGGTCAGAGGCAATTACAGCCTGAGTACCAATCAGGAATATATCGATTTTGGTACGCAGGTAAAAGTAGACTTCAACGCATCCAACGGTCAAATTACTTTGACCTATGACGGAAAAACGATCAATGCAGGCAAAAGCGCTACATTGCGCCGACATGACAAAAACGGCGAAAACGGTTTGCTGATTGCACAAGCCTATGAAAGCGGCAATCTGTATCCGGGTGATTTGTCTTTTGAAGCTGTAGCAGGCAACGGCGGCTACACACTTTATACCATTGCGCATGTCTATATCGAGGATTATCTCTATGGCGTGCTTCCCTACGAAATGAGCAATTCATCAGGTCTGGAAGCGCTGAAGGCGCAGGCTGTCGCAGCACGCACCTATACTGTGCGTATGATGCAGCAGCGCGCTTCCGGCATATATGATGTAAAAGATACAACGAGCGATCAGGTTTATCGCGGAACGCCCTCCGGAAATGCCAACTGCTTTACGGCTGTCGATGCTACCAAGGGCATAGTGATGATGAACGGCTCCAGCTATATCACCACGTTTTATTCTGCCAGCAACGGCGGTCAAACGGAAATTTCACGCACGGGTAATTCCTATAGCTACATGAAGGTGAAGGATGACCCCTTTGACTATGCCAATCCCAATGCATCCGTCAAAAAGAAAACGATTTATACCAATCTGCAAAGTTCGTCCAATCCTTCCGGTTTGATTTCTGTGCTTAAGACCAAGGCGATCACTCAGCTTGTGCGCAATGGTTACTCTGCAACGAGTGATAACACCTCACTTGGTACGCTTACGTCAGTCGTTCCGCATACGCCCATGTATGCTTCGCCCAGCAGACTGTATACAGCAATGGATTTTTCGTTTACTGTTTCTACCCGCAGCGCATCAGGGCAGACGGTCAGCGTGCCCGTTACTGTGACCATGAGTATCTTTAACGAGCTTGAAAGCATGCTTAATATGAGCTTTCAGACTACGCAGAATGAGCTGTGGAGCGTTGCTGAAAAGAGCGGCTCGTATGAGATCCAAGTAAGACGATACGGTCATGGCATGGGTATGTCCCAGCGCGGCGCGATGTATATGGCCAAGCTGGGCTACACATATGATGAGATCCTCGGTTTCTATTTTGAAGGCTGCAGCCGTGTGCAGCATCAGTTTTCAAGCACGGTTCTTGGTTCTTCCAGCAGCGGAGGCAGTTCCTCCTCTGGATCCAACAGCAATGTTTCCGATGCAAATGGAAATGCTTCGGTCAATCTGAATACGGGGGACAGGCTTTTCATCCTTGCCGCACGTGACTCCGGCGCAAAGGTCATCGGTATCGCTCCCGACGGCGCGAAGGTAGAAGTGCTTGTCAATGAGGGCAACTGGAGCCTGATTCGTTACGGTGAGATCGTTGGTTATGTGCATAGCAGCACGCTTTTGATCAACGGTACTGTTACCAATGTTTCTCAGCCTGTGACCTCCGCGATTGGGTTTGCCAATGTAACGGCGAATGATTATCTCAATCTTCGTCAAAGTGGCAGCACCAGCGCTAAGGTGGTCGGTACGGCGCCTTCGGGGGCTGTGCTTACGGTTTTCAGTAAGAGCGGCAGCTGGGCGAAGGTGCAGTACAATGCGCTTTCTGCCTATGTAAACACAGGTTTTATCTCTGCTGTTTATTCCCTGTCTGATGAAGAACCGTCAGTCGGAACAGGGGAAACTGCGTATGTAACTACGGCCTCCGGCACAGGAACGGTCAATCTTCGTTACAGCCGTTCTACATCTTCCAAAATCGTTGCGCAGCTTCCTGTGGGTACGCAGGTGACTGTTTCGGCTGATGATGGCGAATGGAGCAGCATCAGCTGTGCGGCAGGAAACGGCTATATGATGTCCCGTTATTTGCGTTACGGCAATGATGTACAAACTCCGCCCGCTGCCACAGAAGAGCTGACTGCCTATGTGGCTACGCAGCAGGGCTCCCTGAATCTGCGCGCTCAGCCTTCCGCAGGCAGCCGTATCGTTACCAGTATGCCTAAGGGTGCTCAAATCATTGTCACTGATAAAGGGCCCGATTGGTGCGCTGTACGATACAACGGTCACAACGGTTACGCAATGACGGAGTTTTTATCTTTTGGCGATGGTACAGGCGCAGACTCTTCTGCCGGCAATGCCCAGCAGACAGCCACGGTTGTTACATCGGGCGGTTCGCTCAATCTTCGTCAGCAGCCCAATACAGGAGCGGCTGTTTTGAAACAGGTGCCTTCGGGTTCTGTGCTGCTGATTATCGAACGCGGTGAACAGTGGTGCAAAGCTGCGTACCGCGGAAGCACCGGTTATGTGATGACGAGTTTCCTTTCCTTTGGTGATGAGGATAACACAAACACAGGGGAAAACGAGAACGTCAGTCATATCCTCACAGCTTTTGTCAATACTCAGAGCGGTTCGCTGAATCTGCGCAGTTTCCCGACTTCGAGCGCTGTTGTGCTTGCAAGCATCCCCAGAAATGCAGCTGTGGAGGTGCTTGACCGCGGCGAAGAATGGAGCGAAGTGAAATACGCCAATCAAAAGGGCTATGTCATGACAAAGTATCTGCGCTTTGACGCAGGTTCTTCGGATTCTTCTGTTGAGGTTGAAACGTTCAAAAACATGTGGGTGCTTACCGAAAGCGGCTCGCTGAATATGCGTGAATCTGCCTCGACTTCTGCCCGCATCCTTACGACGGTTCCCAAGCATGCAAAGGTCACTGTTATCAGGGAAGAAAACGATTGGTGCTATGTTGAATACGGCTCCTATCGCGGATATGTTATGAAGATGTATCTGAGCGAGCGTGATGAACAGAGCGGCACTGCAGAAGAACTTCCCGAAAATATGGATGTAGGCCAAGCAAAAGCATTCACGCATGTTGATACGCCCATATATGCATACCGTACAACGGAAGATGCAGAACTGTTTACAGTACCTGCAGGGGTAGAGGTACAGCTGCTTCTTGACGGAGAAGAATGGTGCTGCATCAGCTATCTTGGCGTGGTTGGATACTGCGAAGCAAATGATTTGAATGTGAGTTACGAGTAAATGGATGTAGTTTTGAAACAGGATGAACGGATCGATGATCTGCAGCGAAACGGATTGCGCATTATTCAGCATCCCGAAGCCTTTCGTTTCGGGATGGATGCGGTCCTGCTGGCGGATTTCGTCCGCTTGAAACCGCGGGAAAGCGTTGCCGATATGGGCACCGGTACGGGAATCCTTCCGCTGCTGCTGAGTCAAAAGCAGGATAGCTGCACGTTTGAAGCGTTTGAGATTCAGCCCGAAATGGCGGACATGGCTGGACGCTCCGTTGCCATGAACGGCTTGCAGGAGCGCATCAACGTTCATGCGTGCGACATGCGCGAAGCGTGGAAGGTCGTAGGGCGTGAAAAAATGCATGCTGTCGTTTGCAATCCGCCTTACGGCAAGCGCGGAGGAACGCTTACCAATGATACCGAAGGCGTAGTGGTTGCGCGTCACGAAACGGATTGCACGATCGAGGACGTTACGGCGTCTTGTTCGGCTGTTTTGCGCAACGGCGGCAGAGCAAGTATCGTATTTCCTGCACAGCGCATGCTTGAACTGTGTGATGCGCTGCGCAAGGTCAGACTTGAGCCAAAAAGGATTCGTATGGTATGCGCCCATGCGGATAAGCCGCCTTATCTGGTCATGGTCGAAGCCATGAAAAACGCCAAACCGCAGCTTTTGTGGATGCCGCCGCTGATCGTTTACAACGCTGACGGCAGTACGACGGACGAAATCAAGCGCATCTATCATCAGGACTGAGTTTCATCCTCCCGCGGTTTCTGGTGATGAGCAGGGCTATGCCTGCAAGTACGGACAGGATCTGTCCTATATACTGAGCATAGATAACGCCCGTAAGCCTCAAATTACAGTTGCCCGCAAGTATCCATGTAAGAACAAGCGAAACAGCCGATACGATTGTAGAGGCGTAAAGGGTGCGCTTTTGCAAGCCGAGCGCGGAAAGTGTATTTCCAAGCATATGGTTTAAGGGCATGAGCAGCATTTGCGGCGCGGAAAGCCTGAGCAGTGTTGTCAGCTCTGCCTGACGATATAGGCTGTTTGCGATCCAGGGAGCAGATAAGCTTAAGCCTGCACAGGCGATTGCCGCGAGCGGCATGGATGTACAAAACATCAGAAAGATCAGGCGTTTCAAGCGCCGTGGATCATTTTCTGCTTTTGAAACAAGCGGGGACGTTACCATTGCAAGCGCACTTGTGAATATGCCCGGCAGTACAAGGAACGGTCCTACCATTCCGTTGAGCATGCCAAGCTGAGCAGTGGATTCCGCGGCAGACAGACCTGTTGCCTGCAAGCGCAGCGGGATGATAATGGCATTCAAAGAACGCATGACCGTTTGAAGAACGCGTGTGAGCGTAACCGGTACAGCCAGCTGCATCAGCTGACGGTTGTAATCGTGTCCGTTTTCAACACCGATCCGCGGAATAAATTTCAGCACAAAAATCAGCCCGATTAGTTCTGCAGTCACGGTAGCGGCACTAGGCATTGCTGCCAGCCATGGCAAAGAAAGTTTGGAAAGGCTTTTGAGCAGACAAACAGTGAAGATGAAACGAAGCCCCTGCTCGATCAATTCGCTGAGTGCCGGAAGTTCGCTTTTGCCTGTGCCATAACAGTAGCCGTTGCATACTGCCGAATAACCAAGGATGATGATGCAGGGCGTACTGAACCATAAGGATGGCAGCACACGAATATCCCCCATGAGCATTGCGGCCAAAGGGCTTGCAAGGCAAAATAGAGGAATCAGAAACAGGCAGGCTTTGCGTACAAGTGCAAGTCCTGCTGAAAGGATCGGTTCCGGTTTGTTTGATTTTGCCGTCAAGCGGCTGACTGCTGCGGGTAAGCCTGACGTGAGCGGCGCGATGGCGACCATGTGCACGCTTTGTGCCATTTCCATAATGCCCATCGCTTCCGGCCCAAGCAGCCTTGAAGTCCATACGCGCAGACATAGGCCCAACGCACGTACGATGGCATTGACTGCAGTTAACAAAATGGTCTGTTGTTTGGCAGTTGCTTTTCCCATAGCTTCGCCTCCACAGGGAAGCATATGGCTGCGAAAATGAAAAAATGCTGATTGTCAACATGCGACCTTTCGTGTATAATTCTTGAAGAAAAGGAGGCGAAATCCGGTATGGATAAATGGGATCTTCGCTTTATGAAAATGGCTTACCTGATTTCCGAGTGGACCAGCTGCAATGTGGAAGGCCGCAGCATCGGTGCGGTCATCGTTAAGGATAAGCGTATCATGACCACCGGTTACAACGGCGCTCCTGCAGGTTTGAAAACCTGCCGTGAACGCGGCGAATGTATGCGCCGCAGGCTCAACATCGAATCCGGCACTCGTGCCGAGCTTTGTTATGCCATCCACGCAGAACAGAACGCGATTCTGCAGGCTGCCAAACTGGGTATCTCCATCGATGGCGCTACGCTGTACTGCACGCATCAGCCGTGCTCTGTCTGCGCAAAAATGATCATTAACGCGGGAATCAAGCGCATCGTATACGAACAGGGATATCCCGATAAGTTCTCTCTGGAAATCTTCCATGAGGCAGGCGTACAGCTTGAACAGTTCGACCGCGAGCAGACTCCGCTGGACTAAAACGGATGCTGCATAAAAACACCCTCCCGCAAATGGGAGGGTGTTTTTGGTTTATTCCTTTTTGGCGTCGGGAGTGATGCAAAGTCCGCGCAGGCGGTTAATGGTTCTTTCAAGGGCATTTCGGCTGTTGCCCCAGGGCTTTGCCTGATTGCGGTAATCAAACTTGAGGGTGAACCATTCCAAATCTTTTTCATCCTCAGCAAAGTTTGCTTTAATCAGACTCATCATGCTCTTTGTGAATTCCAGCTGCTGCTGTTCGTTGAACTGCTTTGAAGCAAAACGAAGAAGTTCAGCGGCGTGAGGAAGGCACATGCCCTTGGAGCTTTCCCATGTTTTGCGGAACTTGGTATCCGTCTTCCAAAGATGCAGGAAGGTATACATGTAGCGCTGCAGATGGCTGTCGATATCCTCGCAGATAACACAGCGGGAGCTCATGTTTTCAAGTGCCTCGGCAGCGGTCAGGGCGCAGCCTTCTTTTTTGGAGCCAAACAGGCTCTTTTTGCCCGCTGAGGCAGGCAGCTTTTTCTCAAGCGCATCCAGCTTTTTCAAATGCTCTTTGCTGTGAGAGTCAACGAGCAGAGCATGACCGAGACGGTTTTGCATCATGAATAGCTGCTGATGATGTTTGCAGCAGATGCCCGTCTCATTTACTCGGATGCGGGAATCAGGCTCCATTACGCTTCCGCCAAGGCTGCGATCGATTTCGTTTTCTTCGCATTTCTGATAAAGCGCACAAAGCGGACAGGCGGTTTGCTTTTCCATTGCCTCCCAAACGGGAATGGTATCGATATGGTAACGCATGTCAGGTCATCTCCTTGACGTTGACTTCTCAAAGAAGCTAAGTGATTGAATAAACATAGTATATCATAAGAAAATGCGAAACGCCATTGCCGCAGACGATTTTTGATTGCATTATCCTTTTTGGTAAAGTATAATATAAACATGTAACTTTGCTTTCGCGATGAAAGTTTCATTTTATCCGCGTTTTTGTCATACCTTTCTTTGAAAGCGTGAAAAGGGTGATGGTATGGCAAGACAAAAACGCAGTTATCCAACCGAAATCAAAACGTCCCGCATTTTTGGCAGTGCGCTGCTGCTTTTATCGTTGTTAATGGTCGTTTCAGGTGTTGTTTCATGGGGAAGAGAAGACGATTTTCAATTGGAGTTTTCTCCTGCGCAAACACCGATTCCTCTGGATGAGCGATATGACGAAACGCCTGCACAAACGGAATGTACTTTGCCGTATGCTGGATGGTACGCCATTCAGCTTGGGGCGTACAGCGCCGAAGACAGTGCGTTAACAACAGCACAGGTTTACAGAAACCGCGGCGCTGCCGGTTTTGTCTGGATGGACGATAAATACAGGGTGCTTGCTGCTGCCTATCCGAATGAAGCGGATGCACGTGCTGTGCGGGAGCAGCTTCGGCAGAAACATTCGGTAGACAGTTACTCCTACATGATTGAGTTTCCTTCCGTCACACTCAGACTCAGCGGCGCTCGGGGGCAGCTGGATATCATGCAGGCG
>JAZKYW010000045.1:0-7335 GCA_045612325.1 Candidatus Limiplasma sp.
TCGCCGGTCTCGGTGACGGGCGTACCGGCACTGTAGCCAAAATTCTGGAGCAGATTCTTCTGGTCATTGCGTTTATCCTGATGGCACTTGCCATCTACTTCGCCATCCGCTTGCTGTGGAAAAAGCTCAAGGCGCTGATTCGTCTCATCTACAATCAGCTTCGCCATTATGCCAACACCGCCAGCGAGGACTATGTGGATGAAGTGGAAGACACCCGCGAACAGGGCGGTCAGCGCGAGACGCTGACGCAGAAGATGATGCGCAGACGAAGTGCACGCCGCAACCTGAAAGAACTTGCCCCGCGCGAACAAATCCGTACCCGTTACGGTTTGCTGCGCGGCAAGCACCCCGAATGGGCCGACAGCGGTACCGCCCGCGAAACCCTCAACGAATCCTCTGCCAAAATCTACGAAAAAGCCCGCTACAGCTCTCATGAAATCACCGATGCAGACAGCGAAGCTTTTGCCGCACAGCAGGGGCATTGAGTCAAAATGATGCAACAAAGCGCGTTTCATTCCGAAACGCGCTTTTTATGTCTTTTCCTTCGCTAAACCATCTTCAATTGCAGCACAAGTGGGTTGATTTGACTAATTGCATCCAACGCATTCCACATTTTACTGGCGTTCCCTGTAATGATGTGCTATAATACCTTCATATTTTCCAAACGGCACTGGAGGCTATAGCCATGAACCGCACCATGATCCCCGCCGGTTATGAACCCAAACTCTCCCTTTACGAGACACAGGCTGCCATCAGCCTGATCAAGCGCACCTTTCAGGATCACCTTGCGATGGCGCTGAATTTGAAGCGCGTATCCGCTCCTTTGTTTGTTGACCCCGCCACGGGCCTCAACGATGACCTGAACGGCTTTGAGCGCCCTGTATCTTTTGATATCCCCGCTGCCCAGATGGATGCGCAGGTCGTGCATTCCCTCGCCAAGTGGAAGCGCATGGCGCTGTACCGCTATGATATTTATCCCGGCAAGGGTATCTACACCGATATGAACGCCATCCGCCGCGATGAGGATCTGGACAATCTGCACTCCATTTATGTGGACCAGTGGGACTGGGAGCGCGTTACCACCCGCGAAATGGGCACCATTGATTTTCTCAAGTCCACCGTACGCGATATCGTGCAGTGCATCTCCGACGCCTCCCTCATCGTTAACGGCCGTTATCCCAAGCTGCGCACGCAGTTGTCCAATCAGGTGACCTTTGTTACCTCCGAAGAGCTTTTGCAGATGTATCCCGACAAGACCGCAAAAGAACGCGAGTATCTGTTTGTGAAGGAGCATCCCGTTACCTTCATCATCGGCATCGGTCACAAGCTGTCCAACGGCGAGCCCCACGACGGCCGCGCCCCCGACTACGATGACTGGAACCTCAACGGCGACCTGCTCTATTACTGCCCCACCCTCGACTGCGCCATCGAGCTCAGCTCCATGGGCATCCGTGTGGACAGTAGCACGCTGGACGGTCAGCTGGCTGCCGCCGGCTGCAACCATCGCCGCAGCCTCACCTATCACCGCATGCTGCTTGAAGGCGAGCTGCCCCTCACCATCGGCGGCGGTATCGGTCAGAGCCGCCTGTGTATGCTGATGCTGGGCAAGGCCCACATCGGCGAAGTACAGTCCTCCATCTGGGACGCCGATACCCAGCGCAAGTGCCGCGAGGCAGGCATCACCCTCCTGTAAAAGCAAAAAGAGACGGTCTTTCGACCGTCTCTTCTGTTTTGACAGGCTTACTGCTGCTGAGTGCCGCCGGACATGGCGCGCTCGGCATTCTCGATCATGCGCTTGACCATGTAGCCGCCGATATAACCGGCCTGACGGCTGGGCAGGTCGCCATTGTAGCCCTGCTTCAGGTTGATGCCGAGCTCGTTGGCGATTTCATACTTCATGTTGTTCAGGGCCTGCTTGGCCTCGGGTACGACGGCACGGTTGCTGCCGGACTGGTTGTTCTGCTGATTCTGGAACATTTTACACACACCTCATTCAAATTGATCGGAAATTAGCCGTTATTCTGCTGACCGCTCATCTGCTGCTGCGCCTGTTTGATCAGACGCTTGACCATGTAGCCGCCCACATAACCGTTTTCGCGGGATGTCAGGTCGCCGTTATAGCCCTGTTTCAGGTTGATGCCGAGTTCACGGGCGATCTCATATTTCATGTTGTTGAGCGCTTCGCGTGCCTGAGGAACCTCGGGACGGCTGCTTTTGCCGGACGTTTGCTGATTCATGCATGCTTCACCTCCTCAAGTGGTTTCATGGGTATTGTGACCCTGGACGCACAAAATACGCTGTCAAAAGTTTCGTTGGAAAAATTGAAATTTTCTGTGTGAAACCGCTTGACATATATCAAAAAACTGATATAATACTACTCGATTCTTTGGAAACCTAATGCCGAAGACAGCGGGTTGACAGCGAAAGCCGTCATAAAAATTTCCCGCCGAGGTGTAAGGCGGGAGTAATCTCCCTCTGCGACATGTTCGCCCTTGCGCCTGCAAGGGTTTTCTTTTTGGAATCGCAGAATTTCAAGAAGGAGGTGCAACCCCTAATGAGCAAGAATCTCGAGCTGAAAAAGCAGGTCGTAAGCGACATCGTGAAGAAGTTTCAGGATGCGCAGAGCGTGATCATCGTCAACTACAACGGCCTGACTGTAGAACAGGTAACCGGCCTGCGCGCTCAGTTCCGTGCCGCTGGCGTTGACTACTGCGTTCTGAAGAACACTCTGGTACGTCGTGCCCTGGCTGAACTGAACATTGAAGGCCTGGATGAGGTGCTGAACGGTCCTTCCGCTTTTGCCTTTGGCATGAACGATCCCGTAAGCCCCGCCAAGATCATCAACGATTTCGTAACCAAGAACAAGACCGAGGCTATCTCCGTGAAGGCCGGTCTGCTGGGCACTGAAATCATGTCCATGGACCAGATCAAGAGCCTGGCCGAAACTCCCAGCCGCGAAGTACTGCTGGCCCGCCTGCTTGGCAGCCTGCAGAGCAGCATCGCTGGTTTCGTACGTGTTCTGGATGCTATCGCCAAGAAGGACACCGAAGCTGCCCCCGAAGCTTAATTGTTAGCTTCACCTGTTACCCCAAATATAAAATTGCTAGTTAATAATGGAGGATAATCACAATGACTCATGCTGAAATCATTGCCATGATTGAGAAGATGACCGTTCTCGAGCTGAACGATCTGGTTAAGGCTCTGGAAGAGCACTTTGGCGTTTCCGCCGCTGCCGCTGTTGTTGCCGTTCCCGGTGCCGCCGCTGGCGCTGCCGCTGCTGAGGAAGAGAAGACCGAGTTCGACGCCGTTCTGAAGGATGCCGGCTCCGAAAAGATCAAGGTTATCAAGGTCATCCGCGAGCTGACCGGCCTGGGCCTGAAGGAAGCCAAGGACTTCGTTGAGTCCGCTCCCAAGACCATCAAGGAAGCTGCTTCCAAGGAAGAGTGCGAGAAGATCAAGGCCAAGCTGGCCGAAGTTGGCGCCGTCGTCGAAATCAAGTAATTTCGATTTGCGCATTCGCATTTCAAAGGAGCTCCGTGCAAACGGAGCTCCTTTTTTGTGTTTAATCCCCTTTTCCTCTCTGCTCAGGCTTGCCGTTTTCTTCACTCGTCCATGCGGTTTTCTGGTTGTGAATGGCGTACAGCCTGCTGTAATCCTCCGCCTCTTCAGGGGTCTGGATAGCTGCAGGCACAAGCCCTGTGCACTCCGTTGCCGAAGCAAGGTTTTCCGTATCCCACTCAAGCGGGTCGGAAGGATTTCGTTTGGGGCTCTTTACTTCGTTTTTCATGGCATAGTTCACCTCCATTCGGCAGGCTATGCATTGCAGGCCAAAAACATACCGTTTTTTTCGCCCGTTTCTTCAATGTTTTGACACCCCATCCATTGATATAATCGAATGGTATCCATTTGTTGTGAGAGGCAATGCCTTTGCCATTGCAGAGTTGAATATCCAATGCTACGAACCCGACTATCTGCTTTTATGGCTTCATGCACGTTTCAACAGCGTATCCGGATTTACCGATTATGTGGAGCGCGCCAAGCTGTTGTCTCATGATCGCTGCAATGTGGATGTTCAGCCCGACGACCGTCTGCTTACACTATCCACCTGCACAGGCAGGGAAATGTTTTTCCACGCCTGCTTCTTTTTTTCATTTGTTTTGCTTTTTATGGATGCATTTGCTGCCGTAATATGCTATAATAATCAATCATGCGGACAAGAGCCGCAGATGAAGGAGGGCTTCTACGTGGACGATCCCATAGGCAGTCAATTGTTGCTCCAATTGATTCTGATCCTGACCAATGCATTCTTTGCTTCTACCGAGACTGCGATCGCGTCTCTGAACGAAAACCGCATACGCAAGCAAGCTGAGGAGGGCGATTCAACCGCCCAAAAGCTGGTGCGCATGATCGAATCCCCCACGCGTTATCTGTCCGCCATTCAGGTGTGCATTACGCTGAGCGGATTTCTTGCCAGCGCATTCGCTTCCGACCGCTTTGCCACCCCGCTGGCCGCAAAGATCACCGAGGCCGGTTTTGCTGCGCTTTCCCCCGCTGCGCTCCACACGGTATGCGTGGTTCTTGTTACGCTGATCCTGTCCTATTTCATGATCGTGCTTGGCGAGCTGGTTCCCAAACGCCTTGCACTGCAATCGCCCGAAAAGGCGGCGCGCTTCTCCTGCGGCGTCATCGGTTTTGTTTCCGGCCTCTTCCTGCCGCTGGCATGGCTGCTGTCCCTCAGCACCAACATCATGCTGCGTCTCTTTGGCATCGACCCCAATGAGAACCCCGAAGAAGTGACCGAGGAAGAGATCCGCATGATGGTGGATATCGGCAGCGAGAGCGGCGCCATCGAACAGGACGAACGCGCCATGATCGAGAACATTTTTGAGTTCAACAACTCCACCGCCATCGATATCATGGTGCACCGCATGGATGTGGTGGCCCTGCAGGCAGACGCCACCGATGAAGAGATCCTGCAAACCATCCGCGAAAGTGGCCTGAGCCGTTTCCCCGTGTACGGCGAACATATCGACGATATCATGGGCGTGCTCACCAGCCGCGACTTCCTGCTCAACCTGCACGCCAAAAACCGCAAGACCACCCGCCAGCTGCTGCGCAAGCCCTATCTGGTACCCGGCACCGTACCCGCCGACAAGCTTTTCAACAACATGCAGAAGCAGAAAGTGCACTTTGCCGTTGTTGTGGATGAATACGGCGGCATGCGCGGCATCGTGACCATGGAGGACCTGCTGGAAGAGATTGTCGGCAACATTTACGACGAATTCGACCCCAAGGAAGAACTGGAGATCGAAAAGCTGGAAGATAACCTGTGGCGCGTCAAGGGCACCGTTGATCTCAAAACGCTTTCCGAGGAGTTGGAGATCGAGCTGCCTTTGGAAGAAGACTACGACACGCTGGGCGGCATGGTATTCAGCACCTTTGCCAGCATCCCCGAAGAGGGAAGCAAGCCCGAAGTGACCCTCAACGGCCTGCACGTACAGGTGGAGAGCATTCTTGATCACCGCGTTGAAAAGGCGCTGGTCAGCATCGTCATCCCCGAGCCTGAGGAAGAGACCGCCGAAGAGGAAGCAGCCGAAGAAGAAAGCGAGGAGAACGAGTGATGAAGCAGGTACGGCATCTGTTCTGGGATTTTGACGGCACGCTGTTCGATTCCTACCCCGAGCTTTCCGGCTCCTTTATGCGCGCTCTCGAATCGCTGGGCCTTGGCGATATCATCGAAATGCCCCAGCTGATGCAGCTGATCAAAAAGTACCTTGCCACCGCTGCGCAGTACTGCTCCGAAAAATCCGGCGTGGACAAGGACGCCATCATGGATGCCTTCCGTCACTTCCATGCTCTGCCTCACGAGGACCCGCCCTATGAAGGTCTGGCAGATTGCCTCAAGCGTCTGCACGATGCGGGATATCATCACTATCTTTACACCCACAGCCGCCAGAGCGCTGTTGACCAGCTCATTCGCGAAAATCTGTGGCAGTATTTTGACGATGCTGTTCTCGGCTCGGATGGCTTCCCGCTCAAGCCCGCGCCCGATGCGCTGCTTGCCCTGATGGAGCGCAATAACCTGACCCCCGATGTATGCGCCATGATCGGCGACCGCGACATCGACGTGCTTGCAGGTCACAACGCAGGCATGAAGGGCATCCTGTTTGACCCCGACGGCTACTTTCCCGATTTCCATGCTGAACTGGATGTTCGCAGCATGAAAGAACTGGCGGATGCGCTGCTGAACAAACAATAACCCATCACAAACAAATCACCCGACACGAATGTTTCAAGCGTGTCGGGTGATTGCTTTTATCAGCTGCAATATGGTATGATCAGCTCACAACGTATGTATTTCAGGAGGAAACCCCATATGGATGAGCAATGGAAAGCCATGTACGAAGCAGCCAAAGCCGTGCAGAATGCACGTCAAATCTCGGACTATGTTACCTGCGGCGAAGTTTCGGCTGCCATCATGTCCAAGTCGGGCCGCATCTACACGGGCGTTTGCATCGATACCTGCTGCACCCTCGGCATCTGCGCAGAGAGAAACGCCATTTTTAACATGATCACCAACGGCGAAAGTGAAATCGAGCGTGTGCTGTGCATCATGCCCGACGGCTCTGTAGGCGGCGCGCCCTGCGGCGCCTGCCGTGAGCTGATGGTGCAGCTGATGCCCGGCAAATACCACGGCATCCAGATCCTGATGGATTACGAACAAGCCCGCATCGTTACGCTTGGCGAAGTCACGCCTGTCTGGTGGATCCGCTAAAGCAATTCAAAAGCCCCATCCGCTCGGGATGGGGCTTTGTTTGATCAAGCTTCGGCTTTGTATTCCTTGGGTACACGTGTTTTGACCACAACGTTCAGCACAGCAAACACCATCAGCAAAACGATGGTAACGAAAATCGCGCTCATACCGCCATTGAAACCGAAACGCTCCGCCAGAGAGCCTACGATGGTGGGCATCAGAATGGCGCCGCTCGAGCCAATGCACAGGATAAAGCTGGTCGCCAAGGGATAGGTATTGGTGAAGATAGCCGCATCGGAATAAATCATCGGGCTGATGCCTGCCATGCAGAAGCCCAGACCCGCCACGCAGAAGGTGACCATGGGCACGGTAGAGCTCATCAGCATCAGGCCGTAGAAAACAGCAATACCGAAGCTTGCCACCATCATCATCTTCTTCTGATGCACCTTGCTGGAAAGCCATGCGCAGAAGAGGCGGCCCGCAAGCATTACGCCCCACAAAAGCGTAGCCATGGACTGGCTGTATGCCTTCACGGCAGCCGTCAGCTCTTCGCCACTCTTGCCAAAGTCCGCCAGCAGGCT